>NZ_JNWJ01000025.1:0-207721 GCF_000716805.1 Streptomyces yerevanensis
CGCGGCGATCGCGGGCGCCCTGCTCGGCGCGCGCTGGGGCTGCTCCGGCATCCCGCTGGCGTGGCAGCAGGTCGTGCATGGCTGGCCCGGCCTCACCGGAGCCGACCTGGTTCGGCTGGCGGTGCGCACAGCCCGAGGTGGGAGCGACGACGCCCAGGGCTGGCCCTCGGCGCCCCGCATGTCCGTCGGCGGCCACCGCAGCTTCGCCATACCCCACCCGCACGATGCCGGGGTGGTGCTGGGCAACCTGGCGCTGGCCCAGGACGCCGAGCCGGTCCCCGTCGAGGCCGTGGTCTCGCTGTGCCGTACCGGCACGGACCCGATTCTGCCCGGCACCGACGTCGAGCACGTCCGCGTGTGGCTGGTGGACAGCCAGGGGGCGAACGCCAACCTCCACTACGTTCTGGACCAGGCCGCCCGCCAGGTGCTGCGGTTGCGTCAGGAAGGCAAGCGGGTCCTGCTCCACTGCCTTGCCGGGCAGAGCCGCACCCCGGCCGTCGCCGCCCTCTACAGCCACCTGGCCAAGGGCACCGACTCCAAGACTGCGCTGAACGACCTGCGCCGGGTGTTGACCAGCGGCTGGCATCTCGAGGCGCACCCCGAGATGCACGACGCGGTGTACGAGCTGACCGCCGGGCGCGCCGGAGACGGGCAGCCGGCCGGTCCAGGCGTTGCGGCGACTGATCAGACGACGGCCGGGCCGGCACCGGCCCGCCGCACCGCGTCGGGGGAACGGGACCGGGCGCCTGCCGAGCAGAGGCAGGAGGAGCTGGGCCTGGGCCGTGACGAGGAGCCGGAGCGGCAAAGGGAGGCCCTGAAGGAGAAAGGGGCGGCGTCCCGGGTACGCGGAATGATGCTCGGCCTCGCCCTGGGCGACACGTTGGGAGCGGCGAAGGGCAAGCTGCCGGCGGACGGCCCGCTGCGGGCCGGGGTCAGCACCCAGTTGGCCTGCTTCACCGCCGAGGGCACGATCCGCGCGTGGGTGCGCGGCGAACACAAGGGCATCTGCCATCCGCCGTCGGTGGTGTGGCACGCCTACTGCCGGTGGGCGGCCCTGCAGGGGATCGAGGTCGAGCGGATGCGGCAGCGCTGGGCCCACGGCGACGAGGTGTGGCCGGACGGCTGGCTCGCCCAGGTGCCCGTGCTGGCCGAGCGGCGCGGTTCAGCACCGGCGACCGTGACGGCCCTGTCCAAGACCGAGCACGGAAACATGGGGGTGCCGACGACAAGCCGCGGCTGCCACGCGCTCACCCGTACCCTTCCTGTCGCTGTTGTCGGCGCCGCACACGGCTCGGCGCAGTCAGTCCAGTTGGCCCGGGAGATCGCCGCCCTCACCCACGGCGACCCAGCCTCGCAGTCCGCGGCAGCCCATGCGGCCGTGCTGGTCGACCACTGCCTGACCAGCACCCCGGAGATGCGGGATTCTCTGTTCGGTAAGTGGTCGCAGGTGCAGCAAGCCCTGACGGACGGCATACAGGCTCTTTCCCGGGCCGATCCCGACCTGACCAACGCCGAGCAAAAGCGGCTCATCAGGGCGCTACAGCAGGCCGAAGACCAGCCTGCGGACGCGGGACGCCTCGCCGAACTCGCACCGGACGCCACCGCGCCCTCGGCACTGCTCGGTGGCCTGTATGTCGCCGCCTCCTTCCCCGAGCCAGTTCAGGTGCACGCCGCGCTACGCTTCGCCGCCGGAGCGCCGGACGGCGACTCGGTCGCCTGTGTGGCCGGCGCACTGCTCGGAGCGACACACGGCGTCGAGGCGCTACCCGTCGATCTGATCAGCCGCCACGAACTGGCCTGGGTTCTCGACACCCTGGCCCGCGACCTCGTCGCCCAGTTCACCGGGCCGACCTCCAGCCGAGCCCAGTCGGACCGGCCGAAATCTGCGCCCAGCAGTCGATCACCATCCCGCCCGAAGCCGGAGCCCAGCACCACCAGGCCCTTCCCTATGGCAGCGCGGACTGGCAGCACGTTTACTTCCGGCTCCGCAACAGCGTCGAAGGCTTCAACGGCTTCGCCAAGGACCCCACCCTCGACCAGCGGGAGCGAAACGCCAGGCTGTGCCGACTCATCCGCCGCGTTGCGCTTGTCCGTACGAGCGACGGCGTGAAGTTCGAAGTTCATCCAGTGTGGGAGGCGGACCTAAGGGCCCCGGCCGCGGAGGGGGCTGCAAACCGCACACGGCGCTCGCCCAGTAACCTACGTTCCCTGTTGCGTAGGAGAGTGCTGTGCTGACTGTGACCTCTGTGAATGTGAACGGGCTTCGGGCCGCTGCCAAGAAGGGTTTTGTGGAGTGGCTCGCTGGCACCTCCGCCGACGTGCTGTGTCTGCAGGAAGTGCGTGCCGAGCCTCCACAGCTGCCCGAGGCGATTCGGCAGCCCGACGGGTGGCATGTCGTGCACGCGCCCGCCGCCGCCAAGGGGCGTGCGGGGGTGTCCGTCTATACGCGGCGTGAGCCCGACCGTATCCAAGTCGGCTTCGGGTCCGCCGAGTTCGACGGCAGTGGGCGGTACGTGGAGGTCGATCTGCCCGGGGTCACGGTCGCCTCCCTCTATCTGCCGTCCGGTGAGGTCGGGACCGCGCGGCAGGACGAAAAGGTCCGGTTCATGGGGGAGTTCCTCGCCTACCTGAAGGCGCTCAGGGAGCGGGCCGCCGCCGGCGGTCGCGAGGTCGTCGTCTGCGGTGACTGGAACATCGCCCACCAGGAGGCCGACCTCAAGAACTGGCGCGGCAACAGGAAGAACTCGGGGTTCCTGCCCGAGGAGCGCGAGTGGCTCACGGCGGTCTTCGGCGAGGCGGAGGGCGGATACGTCGACGTCGTACGGGCTCTGCATCCGGACGTCGAAGGGCCGTACACGTGGTGGTCCTACCGTGGGCAGGCTTTTGACCGGGATACCGGTTGGCGCATTGATCTCCATGTCTCGACGCCGGGGCTCGCGGCCAAGGCTGTGAAGGGGTACGTGGAGCGGGCGGCCACGCATGCGGAACGGTGGTCGGACCACGCGCCCGTGACCGTCCTCTACAACCTCTAAGCTCGCTTCCCGGCGTCGCGCACCCGCCGGTCCAGCGCCATCGACAACTCCGCCTCCACCACGCTCTTCGCGAGCGGGCGCAAGCGTTCGAGGTCCTCCGGGGAAGCGCCGCGGGCGATGGCGAGGTCGGTGAACAACTCGGCCAGGGCGTCCGCGTGTTCGCGTACGCGGCGGCCGGTCCGTAGGACCTCCGCGAGGGGGATGCCCTCGCGTACCAGGGCCGCCGAGACGTCCAGCAGGCGGCGGCTGATGTGGACGAGGTCGGTGCCGTCCGTGGCGAGGTAGCCGAGGTCGAGGGCGGCGGCGAGGTTCTCGGAGGTGGCCTGGTCGCCGAAGGCGTCGGCCAGTTCCTCGGGGGAGAGGCGGACCGGGACCTCCTCGGTGGGCGCGCCCAGGCCGAGCAGTTCGCCCACGTCGCGGCCGTGGTCGAAGGCCTCGGCCAGCTCGGCGATGCCGCTGAGGGTGTGGCCGCGTTCCAGGAGGGCCGAGATCGTGCGCAGGCGGGCCAGGTGGTCGTCGTCGTACCAGGCGATACGGCCCTCGCGGCGGGGCGGTGGAAGCAGCTTGCGCTCGCGGTAGAAGCGCAGGGTGCGCACCGTGATGCCGGCCTCCTCGGCCAGCTCCTCCATGCGGTACTCGCGCTTTCCCGCCCCCCGTTCGCCGGGCTCCCGCTGCCCCGATTCCTGCTCTCCCGATGCCTCAGCCACGCGAGCAGCCTATGTTGTACCGCCGGTAACTTCTTGGGGTCCGCCCTCTATCCAGGAATGCGCCATTCCCCTACTCTCCCCATTGCGCCAGTGTTCACTGGCATGGTCGCACTGAGGCGGCAAGGCACGGCACGGCTGGGCCAGGCAGGGAGGCATCGGGATGACCGGGCACGAGGGTGCGGACGCGGACGTACGACATGTGCGCGTGGCGGTGGTCGGGTCCGGGTTCGGCGGGCTCGGAGCCGCCGTGCGGCTACGGCGGGAAGGGATCACCGACTTCGTCGTGCTCGAACGGGCCGGCAGCGTCGGCGGCACCTGGCGGGACAACGACTATCCGGGCTGCGCCTGTGACGTACCGTCCCACCTCTACTCGTTCTCCTTCGCCCCCAATCCCGACTGGCCGCGCACCTTCTCGGGGCAGGAGCACATCCGCGCGTACCTTGAGCATGTGACGGATGTCTTCCGGCTCCGCCCCCACCTCCGCTTCAACTCCGAAGTGAAGAGGATGACTTGGGACGGCGAGCGGCTGCGCTGGGAGATCGAGACCAGCAGTGGCAATCTCACCGCCGATGTCGTCGTCTCCGCCACCGGGCCGCTCTCCGAGCCCCGGATCCCGGACGTCCCCGGGCTCGACACCTTCCCCGGCGCGGTCTTCCACTCGGCTCGCTGGGACCACGACTACGACCTGCGCGGCAAGCGGGTCGCATTCGTCGGTACGGGCGCCTCCGCAGCCCAGATCGTGCCCGCGATCCAGCCCCGGGTTTCCCAGCTCACCCTCTTCCAGCGCACCCCGCCGTGGGTGCTGCCACGCGTCGACCGGGCGATCAGCGGTGTCGAGCGCCTGCTGCACCGGCAGTTGCCCTTCACCGCGCAGGCCCGGCGCGGACTCCTGTGGGGCATCCGGGAGTTGCAGGTCCAGGCGTTCACCAAGCATCCGGGCGAGCTGGGCCTGGTCGAGCGGTTCGCACGGCTGAACATGGCCCGCGCCATCAAGGACTCGGCGCTGCGGGCCAAGTTGACCCCGGACTACCGCATCGGCTGCAAACGCATCCTGCTCTCCAGCGACTACTACCCGGCGCTCGCCAGGCCCAATGTGGACGTCGTCGCCTCCGGGCTCACTCAGATCCGGGGCAGCACCGTCATCGCCGCCGACGGCAGCCGCACCGAGACCGACGCGATCGTCTTCGGTACGGGTTTCCACGTCACCGACCTGCCGATCGCCGAGCGCGTCGTGGGCGCGGACGGCCGCACCCTCGCCGAGGCGTGGGCGACCGGCATGAAGTCGCTGCGTGGTGCGAGTGCCGCCGGGTTCCCCAACTGGATGTCGATCATCGGCCCGAACACGGGCCTCGGTAACTCCTCCATGATCCTGATGATCGAGTCCCAGCTGAACTACATGGCCGACTACCTGCGGCAGTTGGACGTCCTCGGCGGACGGGCCGCCCTCGACGCCCGCCCGAGCGCCGTCAGCAGCTGGAACGACAGGGTTCAGCAGCGCATGCGGCGCACGGTGTGGAGCACGGGCGGCTGCACCAGCTGGTACCTCGACGCGAACGGCCGCAACACGACCATCTGGCCCGGTACGACGACGGAGTTCCGCAGCGCGACACGACGCGTCGACCTCGCGGAGTACGAAGTCCTCCGGGAACCCCGGCAACGTACCGACGACATCCAAGGCGAGCAGAAGGTGGAGGCCGGCGCGTGAGCCGACTGACGCATGTGAAGAGTGGTCCCTACTCCCCGCCCGCGCCCGTAAGGGAGTTGACCGCGGTCTCCGCCGACGGCGCGCGGCTGCACGTGGAGGTGCACGGACCCGTCGACGACCCCGACGCCCCAGCGGTCGTGCTCGCGCACGGCTGGACCTGCTCGACCGCCTACTGGGCGGCGCAGATCCGGGATCTCGCCGCCGACCACAAGGTCATCGCGTACGACCAGCGCGGGCACGGCCGCAGTCCCGCGCACACCACCTGCACCGCGGACGCGCTCGCCGACGACCTGGAGGCCGTGCTCGCGGCCACCCTCGAGTCGGGCGAGAAGGCTGTGGTGGTGGGGCACTCCATGGGCGGGATGACGGTGATCGCCGCCTCCGGACGGGAGCGGTTGAGGGAGCACGCGGCGGCCGTGCTGCTGTGCAGTACGGGCAGTTCGCGGCTGGTCGCCGAGTCGCTGGTGGTGCCGCTGCGGGCCGGGCGGCTGCGGCTCTGGCTCACCCGGCGCATCCTGGGGGCGCGGGCGCCGATGGGGCCGGTCACGCCGATCGCCCGGCGGATCCTCAAGTACGCGACGATGGGTCCCGGTTCGGCCCCAGAGATGGTCGAGGCGTGTGCGCGCATCGTGCACGCGTGTCCGCGCCAGGTGCGGTACGCCTGGTCGCACGTACTGGACGCACTCGAACTCGACCATGCTGTACGGGAGTTGACCATGCCGACGGCCGTGATCGTGGGCACGGCCGACCGGATGACCCCCGCGGTCCACGCACGCGAACTGGCCGCCGCGCTGCCCGACTGTGCCGGTCTCACCGAGCTGCCCGGGATCGGGCACATGACGCCCATCGAGGCGCCCGAGCTGGTCAGCGGGCGGATCCGGGAACTCGCGTCCGCCTATGTGGGGGCCGGGTTGAAGGAAGGCGCATGAGGAGCGGGACAAGCCTGGAAGGGCAGGTCGCCGTCGTCACGGGAGCGGCGCGCGGCGTCGGCGAACTCCTCGCCCGCAAGCTCTCCGCGCGCGGCGCGAAGGTCGCGCTGGTCGGTCTGGAGCCGGAGGAGCTGAAGCGGGTCGCCGGGCGGCTGCACACCGAGGGCGGCCACTGGTATGCCGACGTCACCGACCACGAGGCGATGGTCCGGGTCGCGGCCGAGGTCGAGGAGCGGTTCGGGAAGATCGACATCGTCGTCGCCAACGCGGGCGTCGCGAACGGCGGGACCTTCACGGGCTCCGACCCCGAGGCCTGGCGCCGCGTCATCGAGGTCAACCTCATCGGCTCGGCGGTGACCGCCCGCGCCTTCCTGCCCGCCCTGCTCGCGAGCCGCGGCTATCTGCTGCAGATCGCCTCGCTCGCCGCGCTCACGCCCGCGCCGATGATGACGGCGTACTGCGCGTCCAAGGCGGGCGTGGAGGCGTACGCGCACAGCCTGCGCACCGAGGTCGGCCACAAGGGCGTACGCGTCGGGGTCGGTTATCTGTCGTGGACCGACACCGACATGGTGCGCGGGGCCGATCAGGACGACGTGATGCGGGAGTTGAGGCAGCGGCTGCCGTGGCCGGCCGGCAGGACGTATCCGCTGGGGCCCGCCGTCGACCGGATCGTGGCCGGGATCGAGCGGCGGTCGAGTCATGTGTACGGGCAGTGGTGGCTGCGCGGTGTGCAGGGTGTACGCGGGTATCTGCCGGGGATCGTCGCGACGGTGGGGCGGCGGGAGATGCAGCGGTTCGAGCCGCGCCTTGGGCGGGTCCGTACGGGGCTTGTCGGCGCAGGTGGGGCGGCTGATGAAGAGGCGCGCGGCGCGGTGCGTAACCGAACGTAACTGACCGAAATGCGCGCTTTGTCGGGCCATGTAAATCTGGTTCAGGCCCCATCCCCACACCCACCAGGGAGTGAATCTCATGGGCATGAAGGACGAGTTCCAGGACAAGGCCGAGCAGCTTCAGCGGAGCGCGAAGAAAAAGACGAGCGAGGGCCGGGACGAGAGCGAGCGCGGCCGGCTGACGCCGGAGGAGCGCGAGCGTCGTAGCCGGATGACCCCGGAGGAACGCGAGCGGGCCCAGCACGAGGACGCCCAGCGCCGCCGTCAGGAGCAGCAGCGCGGCCGCCAGGGGCAGGACCCGACGCGCCGGGCCCAGCAGGAGGAGCAGGACCGTCTCGACCAGGACTACGACATCTGACCGTGCTCGATCACGCTCAATCACGCTTGATCGCGCTGAGCCGGTCTGATCGGTAAGGGGTGCCCTCAACGGGAGGGCACCCCTTACGCGTTGTCCTAGGAGGGCGGTCATTGCGCCTTGGACTACGCGGTGCTCCGGGGAGGCAGTTTCGGGCGGGTCCGGTCCGGAACATGGTGGTAGTCCGGGGGAGTTGCCGCCGGATGGTCCGGCAGCAGTTTCAGGGCCAGGTGGACCGCGTCGGCCAACTGCGCGTGGCGGCCCTCCGCCCAGTCCAGCGGGGTGCGCAGCACGGGCAGGTCCGGGCTGACGCCGTGGTTCTCGACGGACCAGCCGTACGCGTCGAACCAGGCGGCGTTCATGGGAACCGTGATGACCGTGCCGTCACCGAGACGGTGCCGCCCGGTCATGCCGACCACGCCGCCCCAGGTGCGCTGGCCGACCACCGGGCCGAGCTTGAGCAGTTTGAAGGCCGCCGTGATCATGTCGCCGTCCGAGGACGTCGATTCGTCGGCGAGGGCGACGACCGGGCCGCGCGGGGCGTTGGAGGTGTACGACACCGGCTGGGCGTTACGCGTCAGGTCCCAGCCCAGGATCGTACGGGTGAGCTTCTCGACGACCAGCTCGCTGATGTGCCCACCGGCGTTGCCGCGCACGTCGACGATCAGGGTGGGCCGGGACATCTCCATGCGCAGATCGCGGTTGAACTGGGCCCAGCCCGAGCCGCCCATGTCCGGGATGTGCAGATACCCGCTCTTGCCGTGGCTCAACTCCCGTACGACTTCCCGGCGTTTGGCCACCCAGTCCTGGTAGCGCAGGGGCCGCTCGTCGATCAGCGGCACGACCGCGACCCGGCGCGCATGGGCCTCGCCGCCTGCCGCGTCCGCCGCCGGGTCGGTCATCGCGCCCGTAACCCCGTCCGCGCCCGTAACCCCGTCCGGCACCGCGAACGTCAGCTCCACCGTCGTACCACCCGCCCCCGCGAGCAGCGGATACGGCCCGGCGACCGGATCGACCGGCCGCCCGTCGACATGGGTGAGCACCGCGCCCTCGCGGATCCCCGTACCGGCCAGCGGTGAACGCGCCCTGGAGTCGGACGACTCGCCGGGCAGGATCCGCCGGATCGCCCAACTGCCGTCCTTGTGGACGAAGTTGGCGCCCAGCAGGCCCTGTGCGCGCTGGAAGTGCGGCGGCCCTTCGTTACGGCGCGCGGGAATGACGTACGCATGCGACGTGCCCAGCTCGCCCAGGACCTCGCGCAGCAGATCCGCGAACTCGTCGGGGGAGGCGACCCGTTCGACCAGCGGCCGGTACTGGTCGAGGACCGCGTCCCAGTCGATGCCGCACATCTTCGGCTCCCAGAAGTACGCGCGGATGAGGCGGCCCGCCTCCTCGTACGCCTGCCGCCACTCGGCGGCCGGATCGACGTGGTGCAGGATTCGCCGCGAGTCGATCCACACGGTGGTGTCCAGGTCGCCGGACTCGGTGGAGGGGACGGCCCGCAGGTCGCCCTCGTCGACGACGACGAGCCGCGAGCCGTCGCCGCTGAGCGCGAACCAGTCGAGATGGTCGACGAGTTCGGACTTCTTCGCCTTGCTGATGTTGAAGTACTCCAGCGTGGGCCGCCCGGAGGTGTCGTCCGGGTTGACGAAGGTCTCGCCGAGCGCGCCGGAGATCGGCCAGCGCAGCCAGACCAGACCGCCGCCCGCGACCGGGTACAGCGCCGAGTACTTGGAGGCGGGCACCGGGAAGGGTGTGACCCGCATCGCCAGGCCCTCGATCTCGACGGTCACCGCGGCGCCGTCGCCGGTGTCCTCCTCCACCACGTCCAGGCCGCCCGCGGCCGGGCGCCCCTCGGGGGTCAGCGCGAAGGGGGAGGGTGTCGCGGACGACAGGGGGACGAGGTACGGGCGGCAGCCCAGCGGGAAGGACAGATCGCCGGTGTGCACGTCGTACACCGGGTCGAAGCCGCGCCAGGACAGGAACGCCAGGAAGCGGCCGTCCCGCGTGAACACCGGGTTCTCGTCCTCGAAGCGGCCGTTGGTGACGTCGACGATCGTGTGCGCCACCGGACCTACGGATCCCGGACCCTCGGCTCTCGGACCTTCGGTTATCGGACCCTCGATCCGCGCGATCTTGATCTGCCGCAGGGACCGGCCGATGCCCGGGTGCGACCAGGCCAGCCAGGCGCCGTCGGGGGAGAAGGCGAGGTCGCGCACGGGCCCGTTGATGGACTGGATCAGCTCGGTGACCTCGCCGCCTTCCGGCTCCTCCGTCGCGTCGATGAGCAGCAGCCGCCCGTCGTTGGAGGCGATCGCGAGCCGTTCCCCCTGCGGATCCGAGACGAGTTCCAGTACGCGGCCAAGGCGGCCGGAGGCGATCCGGCGCGGTGCGCGGGTGCCGGTCGCGCGCGGCAGGTACGCGATCTCGACGGCGTCCTCGCCCTCCGCGTCCGTCACGTATGCGAGCCGCCCGCTCGAGCCGAGCATCTCCGGCAGCCGTACGCGTACGCCCGGAGTGTCCGCGATGGTGCGCGCCGGGCCGTCGCGGTGGGTGAGCCAGTACAGGCTGCCGCGTACGACGACGGCGCTGGCCCGGCCCGTCTCGTCCACGGAGATCCCGTCGACGTGCAGACCGGCCGGAACCTGGTACGGACGGCGCCCCGCACGCGGCCCGCCCAGGCGTACGTCGAGTCGGCGGGGCACCGAGCCGGCGGACAGCTCGTCGACGATCCACAGCTCGCCCGCGCACTGGTAGACGACGCGGGTGCCGTCGCTGGAGGCGTGGCGGGCGTAGAAGGCGTCGTGGTCGGTGTGGCGGCGCAGGTCGGAGCCGTCGTGCAGGCAGGAGTAGAGGTTGCCGACGCCCTCGTGGTCGGAGAGGAAGGCGATGCGGTCGCCGACGAACATGGGCGCGTCCAGGTGCCCGTCGAGGTCGTCGAGGATGCGCCGGCCGTGCAGCCAGAGGCGTCCGGTGGCGCCGCCGCGGTAGCGCTTCCAGGCGGCGGGCTCGTGCGGGGGTGTGCCGGTGAGCAGCAGCGTCTTGTGCTCGCCTGCGACGTCGGCGACCGCGATGTGGGAGACCGGGCCCCAGGGGAGCTTGCCGCCGGGGTCGCCGTCGACCGGGAGCTTGTAGGCCCAGGTGAAGTGGGCGAAGGGCTCGCCGTGCGAGGCGACGGCGAGGATGTCGCCGTCGGGGTTCCAGCCGCAGACGCGGGTGTCGGGGCTGCCCCAGTAGGTGAGCCGCCTCGCGGGCCCGCCGTCCACCGGGGCGAGGTGGATCTCCGGATCGAGGCTGCGCCACGTCGTGTACGCGATGTGCCGGCCGTCGGGGGAGAAGCGCGGGGGGCCGACCTTCGTACGGTCGACCGTGAGCCGCCAGGCCCGGCCGGGGCTGGCGAGGGGAGCCACCCAGAGGTCGTCCTCGGCCACGAAGCAGAGCCGGTCGCCGCTGAGGTGCGGGAAGCGCAGGTAACCGGGCGCGTTCTCGGGTGCCGGCGCCCGCTCCCGCGTGGTCGGGTTCTCGTGCTTGTCGCTCACCTACCCATGCTTTGCCTGGGGAGAGGGCCCGGCAACTTGTGGCGAGGGTTGACCGGTGGGGGCGTGATTCAGGACACGTACGAAACGGTTTCGTTTCGCAGAATCTCAAGGTATCTTCATAGGCGTACGAAACCGTTTCGTTCGGCGGCGTGGGTTCGCAGACGCGTGTCTGTAGCCTGGCGCTCCGAGCGTGTGGAGCAGGAGAGGGTGAGTGGGATGGCTGAAGCCGCAACGGTGCGTCGGAGTCGGATCACGCCCGAGCGTGAGGCCGAGTTGTACGGGGCCGTGCTCGACCTGCTCCGGGAAGTCGGCTACGACGCCCTGACCATGGACGCCGTGGCTGCCCGCACCCGGTCCAGCAAGGCGACGCTCTACCGCCAGTGGGGCGGCAAGCCCGAGTTGGTGGCCAAGGCGCTCCGGCATCACAAGCGGATCGACCCGGCCGGGATCGACACGGGGTCCCTGCGGGGCGACTTCCACGCCATGGCGTTGCGTGAGGACGACTGTTCCATGGAGCAGGACACCGCGCTGATGCGGAGCCTGGTCATGGCGATCCACAACAACCCGGAGCTCCTCCAGGCGTTTCGGGAGTGGCTCATCGAACCTGAGGTGGCCGAGATTCGCAAGGTGTTGCAGCGTGCCGTCGAGCGGGGTGAGATCCGTGCGGACAACCCCGCGATGGACTACGTGCTGCACATGCTCCTCGGCGCCTTCGCCGCCCGGAACCTGATCGACGGGCTGCCACCGACCCAGGAGTTCCTCCTTTCGTACGTCGACGCCGTGGTCCTCCCCGCTCTCGGCGCCTGAACCTCCCCCTTTTTCAAAACCCCAGCCGTACCTGACGCGACCGCTCACGTCGTCGGGCTGATCACCCCTGCCCTGTTCCACCCCACGACCTGACCGGGAGTACTCCCTCGTGGCTACGTTCCTCTACAAACTCGGCCGACTCGCCTTCCGGCGACGGCATTTCGTCGCCCTGATATGGGTGGCGCTGCTGACGCTCGCGGGTGTCGGCGCCGCCAGTGCACCGGCGGCGGGATCGACTTCCTTCTCGATCCCCGGCACCGAGGCGCAGAAGGCCTTCGACCTGCTGGAGCAGCGTTTCCCCGGCGCCAGCGCCGACGGTGGTACCGGGCGCATCGTCTTCAAGGCGCCCGAGGGCCAGAAGATGACGGACGCCGACAACAAGGCGACCGTCGAGAAGACCGTCGAGGAACTGGGCGGCGGCGCCGAAGTCGTCTCCGTCACCGACCCGTTCACGACGAACGCCGTGAGCAAGGACGGAACGGTCGCCTACACGTCGGTGACGTACGACGCCCCCGGCATGGAGCTGAAGGACTCGACCAGGGACGCCCTCGAGGCAGCCGCTGACGAGGCGCAGTCCACCGGGCTGACCGTCGACGTCGGAGGCGACGCCCTCCAGGCCGCGGCCGAGCCGGGGGCGATCGGCGAGGTCATCGGTCTCGCCATCGCCGCCGTTGTCCTCGTCCTCACTCTGGGCTCGCTGGTCGCGGCCGGACTGCCGCTGCTGACCGCGATCATCGGCGTCGGCATCGGCGTCGCCACCATCACCGCCCTCGCCAACGCGCTCGACCTCGGCGACACCACCTCCACGCTCGCGTTGATGATCGGCCTCGCGGTCGGCATCGACTACGCGCTGTTCATCGTCTCGCGCTACCGGGGCGAGCTGGCCGACGGCCGTGACCGTGAGGAGGCGGCAGGCCGGGCCACCGGAACCGCCGGCTCGGCGGTGGTCTTCGCGGGTCTCACGGTCGTGATCGCCCTGGCGGGCCTCTCGGTCGTCGGCGTCCCGATGCTGACCAAGATGGGCCTCGCGGCGGCGGGTACGGTCGTGGTGGCCGTCCTCATCGCGCTGACCATGATCCCGGCGCTGCTCGGGTACGCGGGCAGGAAGGTCCGGCCGACGGGCGAGAAGCGCAAGGCGCGCGGCGGCGACAAGGCCGTGCAGTCCGCGAAGCCTGAGAAGTCCGAGCCGTCCAAGACCCAGTCCAAGCCCGGCATGGGCACCCGTTGGGCGAGCTTCGTCATCCGCCGTCCGGTCGCCGTACTGCTGCTCGGCGTGGTCGGTCTGGGTGCCATCGCCGTCCCGGCCACCCAACTGGAACTTGGCCTGCCCGACGACGGCTCGCAGCCGACGTCCACCACACAGCGCCGGGCGTACGACCTGCTGTCGGAGGGCTTCGGCCCCGGCTTCAACGGCCCCCTGATGATCGTGGTCGACGCCAAGGAGAGCGACGACCCCAAGGCGGCGGCCACCACGGTCACCGACGGGATCAAGGGCCTCAAGGACGTCGTGACGGTGACCCCGGCGGCGTTCAACAAAGCCGGCGACACGGCGACGATCACCGTGATCCCGGACTCCAAGCCGTCCTCGGTACAGACCGAGGACCTGGTGCACGCCATTCGTGACCAGGGCACCGACGTCAAGGCCGACACGAACGCGAGGGTCCTGGTCACCGGCACCACCGCGATGAACATCGACTTCTCGCAGAAGCTCACCGACGCGCTGGTCCCGTACCTGGCCCTGGTGGTCGGCCTCGCCTTCCTGCTCCTGATCGTGATCTTCCGCTCCATCCTGGTCCCGCTGAAGGCGGCCCTCGGCTTCCTGCTCAGCGTGCTCGCCGCGCTCGGTGCCGTGGTCGCGGTCTTCCAGTGGGGCTGGCTCTCCGGCCTGATCGGTGTCGAGGAGACCGGCCCGATCATGTCGATGATGCCGATCTTCATGGTGGGCGTGGTCTTCGGTCTCGCGATGGACTACGAGGTGTTCCTCGTGACCCGGATGCGGGAGGCGTACGTCCACGGCGAGTCGCCGAGCCAGTCCATCGTGACCGGCTTCCGGCACAGCGCCCGGGTCGTGGCCGCCGCCGCGGTGATCATGATGGCCGTCTTCGGCGGCTTCATCAGCTCCAGCGAGTCGATGATCAAGATGATCGGCTTCGGCCTCGCGATCGCCGTCTTCTTCGACGCGTTCGTGGTCCGCATGGCCATCGTCCCGGCGGTGCTCGCCCTGCTCGGCAAGAAGGCCTGGTGGCTCCCGAAGTGGCTGGACCGCGCCCTCCCGAACGTCGACGTCGAGGGCGAGGCGCTCCGCACCCACGACGTCGGCGACGCCGACGGCCCGAAGGACCCGGACGAGGACCGGGAGTTGGCACGGGTCTGAGGCTGCGGTTCTGAAAGCCTCGCCTGAACGGACAGGGCGCCCCACGGAATTGGTGGGGCGCCCTGTCGCTTGCGTTGTGAGCCGTGGGCTGTCAGTGCTCGGTGTGGCCGC
Source organism: Streptomyces yerevanensis (assembly GCF_000716805.1). Lineage (NCBI taxonomy): Bacteria > Bacillati > Actinomycetota > Actinomycetes > Kitasatosporales > Streptomycetaceae > Streptomyces > Streptomyces yerevanensis. The sequence continues at coordinate 14,450 of NZ_JNWJ01000025.1, forward strand.
TTGAACCGATCTGCCGCGCTACTTCCTTGAGTAGCGCGGCAGGTTCTCCGTGGAGATCGTCCAGTCGGCGATGGTGACGTCTTCGCCGTACACGAAGTCCTTGCGGGTGGCGTAGCGCGGGCCGCTCGGGGTCGAGTGGATGTTGGAAAGGACAGCGCCCTCTCCGGTGCGGGGGTCGAAGATCACGTAGATGGGGATGCCGAGCAGAGGATAGTCGCGCACCTTGCTGACCCAGTCGTTGTCCGGGTTGGAGCGCGAGACGACTTCGATGGCGGCGATGAGCGTGCGCGGATCGAAGGAACCCGGGACGTCCATGTCCTCCATGGAGATCACCATGACGTCGGGGTGGCGCATGATGCCTTCGGATTCGGCTTCCACGTCAGGCGTTCCCGTATGAGCGACCAGCTCTTCCGGCATGACCTTCTCGAGGCGCTTCCGGATGTGCAGAGTGGTCATCTCATGAGGGCCGATGGGCGCCATCATGTCGTGGACGATCCCTTCCTTGGTGATCTCGAACTTGCCGGGAAGCGTGTCGTCCATCGACTCCAGGAACTCGCGCATCGCCTGGTAACGGTGGTGAGCGTCGGGCCGCGTGTCGTCAGAGGCGATGGTCATGGCGCTCGCTCCTCGTGGTCTGTGCCCAGGGGCAAGGATCGTCACGTCCATGCTAGGCGGCCCCTTTCTGACCGGAGCGGCAGTCGTGACAGGGGTCGGGGCGCGGAAGGCACGGTCTGGTCAGTGCTCGGTGTCGGCCAGGTCGTCCTCGAGCACTTCGGCGATCGAGGTGGCGGTGATGGCGCGGGTGAACCAGAGGGTGAGGATCTTGAGGTCGTTGCAAGTGGTGATGCGGTCCCGGTCGGCATCGGAGACGGGGATGTCGCGGGCTTCGAGAAGGAACAGGACGTCAGCAGCTCTGCCCTGGAGGTATCCCTTGAGATACTCCTGCGCGTGAGTGTTGACGTACGCCTCGCCGTAGCCCCTGGCAAGCTCCTTGCGCACTCGCTCGCTGAAGACTTCCCGGGCCAGCGTGTCGACGGGGGCGGGGTCTTCGTCGATCACCTCGGAGATGGAGATGATGTCGGAGGCGGGGGTGCCCATGACGCCCAGAGCCGCGAGGACGATCCCGGCCAGATCCTCGGATACTTCGCCGCTCGGACGGTCCGCTGTCACTGCTGTTGGCCAGGGTCGTTGCAGGTGGTGATGCGGTCACGGTCGGCATCGGAGAAGGGATTGCTTCGACGATCGAGGTGGTGGCGGAGGTAGTTGGCGAGCCTCGCGTTCTCTCCCTCGGCGCGGCCCTCGTCGCGGATTTCCTGCGACGCCGACGACGTGAGGAATGAGGTTTCGACGGCCAAGAGTTGCCTCCAGATCTTGACGGCCTCGGCCTTGTCCAGGCCTTGGTGCATCGCTTCGTGCAGGGAGCTGACCATGGTGGTGACAGCAGTCCTTTCGTGGCGGACGGCTGTGAGCATATGACGAATGACTATTCTGAAATCCAGCAGATTGGACGATGATCACCCTTGTGGGTGACGTGTCCCGCCTACGGCCAGTTCGGCCCAGATCATCTTCCGCGGCGGTGGCTCCGACGCGACGCCCAGTGGTCGGCGAGTGTGTCCACCAGGAGTAGTCCCCGCCCTGACTTCACATCAGGGGCCACCAGCTTGGCCACGATGTGGCTCGTCGCCTCCAACGGCAGCCTCCTGCTTCGCAGTTGCTCGGTGGCGAGCGGTCGGCCCAGGCGGGCGCCGCAGGGTGTGGAGGCCAGAAGCGCGCTGAAGTTGTGGATGGGGAGTCGAGTTGGGCGGGTGGGGGGCGGTTTCTTGATTCGTGTCACTCAGCGTGGCGGAGCCTGCGTACGGTGAGGAGTCGCGGCGCGTGTGCGTGCGGTGACTGTCCGGCGTTTGTCTCGGGCTGTCCCGGCTGTCTCCGTGCCGTACGGGTACGGGTGCGCGTTGGAGGTGGGTGGGCGTGAACGAGCGTATGGATGAGGCGGGTTGGGATGTCGAGCCCGGGGATGAGATCGCGCCGGTGGTCGAGGCCATCGGTCATCTGATCAAGTTCCATCGGGAGGCCGCCGGGATGCGGGTGGTCGATTTCGGAGAGGCCATGGGGTACGGCGAGGACCTGATCCGGAAGGTGGAGCGCGGGGCGCGCATCCCCCGGGCCGAGTTCCTGGTGAAGGCCGACGAGGTGTTGCGCGCGGGCGGGGCCATCTCGGCGATGAGGCCGCACGTGGAGAGGGCGCGCTATCCGAAGAAGGTACGGGAGCTGGCACAGCTGGAGGATCGGGCGGTCGAGCTGCTGCTGTACAGCAACCACAACATCCATGGGCTGTTGCAGACGGAGGAGTACGCGCGGGCGTTGCTCGGGACGTGGCGTCCGGCCTATTCACCGGACGAGTTGGAGCGGATGTTGGCTGCGCGGATGGCTCGGAAGTCGGTCTTCGAGCGGTCTCCCGCACCCGAACTCAGCTTTGTGCAGGAGGAAGTGACGCTTCGCCGCCCGATCGGAGACACAATGGTGCTGCGCCGACAGCTCGAGCACATGCTGGAGGTAGCCAAATTGCCGTACGTGGAACTACAAGTGATGCCGACCGACCGTGCGAATCACCCCGGAACGGGCGGGCGCATCCAGGTGCTGAAGTTCAAGGACGGCTCGGGGGTAGGACGTACGGACGGCGACTTTGGGGGTCGTCCGATCTCCGATCCCAGGCAGCTCCGGGTCCTTGACCTGCGGTATGGCATCATCCGAGCTCAGGCGCTCACGCCAGGGGAGTCTCTGGTCTTCATCGAGCAAGCGCTGGGAGAACTATGAGCACCCGGGAACTGCACTGGTTCAAGAGCAGCTACAGCGACAGCAGCAATGGCAATGACTGTGTCGAGGTGGCGCTGGACTGGTTCAAGAGCAGCTACAGCGACAGCAGCGAACCCGGCGACTGCGTCGAAGTCGCCACCACCCCCGCCACCATCCACGTCCGGGACTCCAAGAACACCCAGGGCCCCTGCCTCACCATAGAACCCGCCACTTGGACAGGCTTCGTGGCGCACATAATCGAGATGTGACCCCCGGAGGGGACCGGCTAGCGTGCCGTGCATGACCTCCGCCGAAGAACAGAACGCCGCACACCCCCGTTTCGCCGAGGCCCTGCGTGAGCTGGGCCTGGATGACCTGCCCCCGCAGATCCGCCGCTTCCCGGACGCGACCCGTACCGCCGCCGAGGCCGCCGCGGCGATCGGGTGCGAGTTGAGCCAGATCTGCAAGTCGCTGATCTTCGCAGCGGACGGAGTCCCGGTCCTCGTTCTCATGGACGGGGCGTCCCGTGTGGACCTTGAGCTCGTGCAGCGGGAGCTGGGCGCCGAGAAGGTCACGCGGGCCAAGGCGGACCTCGTGCGGGAGACGACGGGGTACGCGATCGGCGGCGTACCGCCCTTCGGGCACCGCACCAAGACCCGTGTCCTGGCGGACCGTTCACTGCTCGACCACGACGTCGTGTGGGCCGCGGCGGGCACCCCGTACACCGTCTTCCCGATGGACCCGAAGACCCTCATCACGCACGCGGGCGCCGCACTGGTGGACGTACGCGAGCAGTCCGAGTGACCCCACTCGTCGCGGCGGCCGTCCTCCTCGCCGCCGTCACCCACGCCAGCTGGAACGCGATCGCGCACCAGATCACCGACAAGCTGGTCGGGTTCACGCTGATCGCCGGTGGCGGGACGCTGATCGGCCTGGCCATGGTGCCGTTCGTGCCGTTCCCGGCGGCCGGGGCGTGGCCGTATCTGATCGCCTCGGCCGTCATCCACGTCGCGTACTACGTCCTGCTGATGCGGTCCTTCCGGCTGGGGGACTTCGGCCAGGCATACCCCATCGCACGCGGCACCGCGCCGCTGGTCGTGACCATGCTGGCGGCAGTCTTCGCCCATGAGGTCCCCGACGGCTGGGCGACGGCCGGCATCGCGGTGTCGTGCGCGGGCCTGACCGGGGTCGCCCTGTGGGGGCTGCGCGGACACCGGCCCAACTGGGCGGCGATCGGCGCGGCGCTCGCGACCGGGCTGACCATCGCGGCGTACACGGTCGTCGACGGACTGGGCGTACGGGCCTCCGGCTCCTCCCTCGGCTACATCGCCTGGCTGATGGCGGTGGAGGGCGTGGCGGTCCCGGCGTACGCGCTGTATCGCTGGCGTGGTCAACTGCTGGGCGTACTACGGCCGTTCGCGGGTGTGGGGCTGCTGGGAGCCGCCCTGTCCGTCGCGGCGTACGGCCTCGTCCTGTGGGCGCAGACGAAGGCGGAGCTCGCTCCTGTCGCGGCCCTTCGCGAATCGTCAGTCAAGCTCTGTTCATGCCGTAATAACTTCGCCGGTCAGGGGGCTGTATGAGCACTCCCGTACGCTCCGGTCTCGTCGCGCGCCATGAGAGCGTGTTGAGATCTGCCGTTCCGTTGGCGTCAGTTGACGACGTTCTCAACCCAGCGTGAGCCATCGGATGCCCAGGCGACTGACGTCCAATGCTTCCTCTCTGGTGATCGGCTCACGCCCCGTCGCCTTGCGCAGGAAGCGAAGCTGACCCCATCCCAGCTTCTCCAGTGCCGCTGCCCCATCCGGGCCGAGCAGAAGGTCTTGCACCAGATCTGCGGCCTGGGAAGTCAGCCACGGCTCACGCCCCAGGGCGTCGGCCAGGTCCAGGCCATGTACGGCGACCTCAACCACCCGCGTCAGCAGGAACTCCGACAGGAGCATCGGATCGCCGTGCCGGGTGCGCACCACACGCCCTTCGGGCTCGGCCCGGCACAGTCGGTCCACCTGTCGCCAAGTGGCGTTGAAGTCGTCGGCGAGCGAGGCGCCGCTGAGCTGTTCGGCCGCATGGTCTTGGGCCAGAGCGATCCGAGCCGCGTTGGTGTCCGGAGCGAAACGGTCGTCGGGCCGGTAGTACTCAACTGCCGAGACCTCGGCATGGGGCGGCGCCGGTCCGGCCAGCATGCCCGGCAGCCAGGCAATCACCACCCGGACATGAGCCAGCAAGCCGCTCACCGTCCACGGTGCACACCGCGTCGGCAGACGCCACTCGTCCGCCGGGACCCCGGTCATCGCCCGCGCGAGTTGCCCGGCCTCGAGCCGAAACGCTTCAACTACCCGCCCCTGATCCATACCGATCAAGCTACTTGACCAGAACTGGTGCAGCAGCGGATCTCAACTGCGTTCTGAGGCCTCGGTACGGTCGAGGTCGTGTCTGGCGCACGTCGGGGTTGGTCACCACTCGATCTTGCCGGGCTCGTGTGCCCTGGCACGGCGCTCCCCCGTAGCCCTTCGAGCACGGGAGGTGCCCCCACGCTGCGTTGCGTCAGTCGCCTACGCTCCGCGTGGGCTCTCCCCCTGCCTTCGGCGGGGCCCCCATCCTCCGGCCTGCGATGCACCACGCCAGACCCCGCTCGCTGATCCGGCCTGATCGACCGGACGGGGCAGGCCTCGCAGGGAACCGTCTACAGCGCAGTCAGCGCGGCTGTAGCCCCACCCGTCCGTCGCCGCGGCAGCCTGCCGCTCGTCCTGGCGTTGGGGCGCGGGCCGTTCGGAGGACCGGTGGGAGTGGCGCTGCGGCCCGGGCGACGCAGGCTCCTAGCGTGTCCGGGCATGACGAACGCATCCTCAGAGAGAGCGCCGAGGCCTACCCGACGGGGGGCGCTCGCAGGCCTGGCGGCCGGAGCCGGAGCGGCCCTTGTGGCCTCGGCGCCGACGGCCTCTGCGCTGGTACCCGCCGGAGCCCGTGGGTCAGCCACGTCCAGCCCGTCGTCCACGACCGCGGCCGCGTCGCCGACGCCCGGAGCCATGCAGCTGTTCACGGACCCCGCGTTCAACTTCGCCGCGCTGCTGGCCCTGGGCGGCGCCGGGTTCGGCTCGAGCGAGGTCGGCGAGGTCCTGACCGCGGTCAACGCGATCAACGCCGCGGGGGCGGACCAGCAGACCTTCACCGCGGAGTTCCGGCGCTGGGGGGACCGGCTGACGGCCACCGCGACCCGGCATCCGCAGACCCGGCGCTCCCGCTCGCTGCGGGCGGCCCAGTACTACGACCAGGCGCTGTTCTTCGTGCTCGGCTCGGACACCCCCGGCGACGAGGAAGAGCTCTACCTCGCCGGGCGTCGCTCCTGGGACACGTTCGCCCGGCTGTGCACACCGGCGGCGATCACCGATCAGGTCCCGTACGAGGGCGGGACGTCGATCCCTGTCTGGTTCTTCCGCCCCGATACCTCCGGCAGGGCCAGGCCGACCGTCATCCTCACCAACGGCAGCGACGGCCAGAACGTCGACATGTGGACGTACGGGGTCTCCGCAGCGCTCGCCCGCGGTTGGAACGCGCTCGTATACGACGGACCGGGCCAGGGCCAGCTGCTCTTCGTCGACCAGGTCGTCTTCACCCCTCGCTGGGAGCGGGTCGTCTCTCCCCTGGTGGACTGGCTGGAGCGCCGCAGGGACGTCGACGAGCGGCGCATCGCCCTGACCGGGCTGTCGATGGGCGGCGACCTCGCGCCGCGCGCAGCGGCCTTCGAACGCAGGATCGCAGCGCTGGCCGCGATGCCGGGCGTGCTCTCGCCGTGGCTGGGTTTTCCGCCGGAGCTCCGGAGCATCGTGAGCCCCGACAAGGCGGAGACCAACCGCATCTGGAACGAAGAGGTCGTCCCCGAGCTGAGCCCGGAGGAAGCGGCGACGATCGAGAAGCGGGTCGAGCCGTTCTCGATTCCCGCGATGCTGGCCGCCCGTCAGGGCCGGATCTTCACCGACTTCTGGACACCGGCCCAACGGATCATGGCGCTCGACATCACCGAAGTCGTGGGCCGTATCAAGTGCCCCACGCTCGTGCTGGACTACGACGACGAGCAGTTCTACCCCGGCCAGCCGCGCGCGTTCTACGAACTGCTGCGTGCCCCCAAGGATTTCCAGCTGCTGACGGCGGCCACCGGTGCCCAGCTGCACTGCTCGCCGATGGCGCCACAGCAGCACTGCGAGCTCGTCTTCGACTGGCTGGAGGACACCCTGGGGCGGGGCCACCGCCCATAGGCCTGCCGTCAGCGGGCCGACCGACGTACGCCGGCCTGCACGGCCCGGCCGACAACGGCGGGATGTTCGGTGGTTGGGCGGCCTGGTGTAAGTGTGGAGGAATAGTCAAGACCTAATCCCTTGTTAAGGGCTTTCCCCTGCTGGGCGGTTGTTCCTGGGGAGCGTTCGAGTACCGGATCGTGACATCAAGGACTTGTCCGGCCGATCATGCTGCTGGTTAGGTGCGAGCGTGTCGAAGACGAGCGTGAGCAACGAGACTGGAGGCTGTCGCCGCCGTCCACGGCCAGACTGGCTGTCGTGACGGCGGCTTCCAAATCGCCGTTCAGTAGGTGGCTTTGGGCACGCACCATGCGGCAGAACTTCAGCGTTGCGCGCCGAACGCGCCCGTCACGTGGGCCATGTCGACGATGTCCCTGGCGCGATCACTGATCGGCACTGGCGCTACGTCGACTCCGGCCACACCCCCGGCGCCGCTCTCGTCGCTGCCGGAATCGCCGAAGACATCGCCACGAACCGCGAGATCACCCGCGAAGAGCGGGAGGCGCCCCGGTGACGAGACGCCGCAACGAACAGTGGGTTCGGGCCGTCGAGCGCCAAGCGGCCACGTTTCCCACACGAATAGGGCCGAAGAGCGCTGCACGACTTGCGCGGCTCCTCGGCCCTACACAAAACGATTCCTGGCTAGGCGCCGAGCTGCTGGGCGGCCGCGCGCAGGCGCTTGCCCCGCCTGCCCGTCACGAACTTGACCGGGATCAGCATCGCCCACCACAGCTTCGCGCCCGTCGGAGAGATGAAGGCGAGCGGCACGGCGACGGCGAAGACCAGCACCGTCGACGCCAGATCGGCCACATCGTTGCGCGCGACAGGATCGGGCAATGCCGCACTACCCAGCCAAGGGCGCTTCCACATGGCGACCATCAGCGCGAGTTGTGTGGCCCCCATGGCCGCGACGGCGCCGGAGTACACGGCGACCGACCGTGACAGGTCCCCGTACTCGGCCAGCAAAGTGGTGGGAAAGGGCATCATGGCGATTAGCCCCAGGCTCAGCAGCCCGAGCTTGGTGACCGTCCCATCCACCGTCCCCGCGTACCGGAAGATCTGGTGGTGGCCCCGCCAGAACGCTGCGATGACCAGAAAGCTGAGGGCATACGCCCACACGTTGGGCATCACATCCCCCAGCGCTTGCTCGAAACGGGCGGGGTCCAGCCCGGAGGGCAGCGTGATGTCCAGCGCGAGCAGCGTCATCGCGATGGCGAACACGCCATCCGACAGCGCGAGGAGTCGGACCGCGCTCCCTTCGTCGTCCCGCACTCGCTGGTGGCCGATCATAACCCCCCACCCTAGGGTCAAATATCCCTGAATGCTCCGATTGATCCCTTGAACGTATTGAGCCGCCCACCGGACTTCGTAGCCTGGTCGATGGCGTGGAGAGTCGGCACCCAATGTCCAGGTCTCCGGAATCCAGCTCGGGACTGGAGTGGCATTGGGGTGCGGCTCTCCTGAAGTGACTTGTTGGCAACTACGGCAAGGCCGAAGCCCAGGCGTGGGACCGGGTCCACCCGAGGCTGACACACCGCTCGGCCTGGTGCCTGCTTCGGGATCTTTGGCACCGCGTGATGGATGGCGTCGGTGATGGTCATTCCGACCGAGTACGAGAGCCACCGGCCCTGGCGGACAGCCAGTTGACGAACTCATACGTGCCGCCGCAGGAGTCGGTGCGGATCAGTGTCCGGCGCCCGCAGCGGTAGGTCTTGGGCAGTTGAGCCAGGGCGAGTTGGGTGGTGGCGATGTGGTCGGCGGCGGTGTTGTCGGGTAGCCCCGGCGCATTACTGTGCCGGGGCCCCCTCAGAACCGTGCTTGCCCGCTTTCCAGGCACACGGCTCAAGCAAGTCCCGCGGGCTCGCGGGCAGGCAGAATTGCTGGCCACAGACTCACCTGACCCACGTCGGCACCCTTTCGGGCTCGGGCACATGCCCGTATCCGGCCGGTTATGCGGGGCGATCGGCGGAGGGCCGACCATGTTGCCCCGTCTTCCCGCTGCCTTTCAGCTGCCGGCATTCGCTTCTTGGGTCATCCTGTTCCCACCCGGGGGCTGGGCCTTCCTCGCGGGCGGCTCACCGCCCAGTCACCTGAGCGGACCCCGTCGGGGTTTCCACGTTCCACACAGTTGAGATGCGACCGGGGTGGGCGCCCCCCCCATACCCCGGGGACGGTGGTGTCCTCCCGGTCGGCGGTTCGCTGTCCGACTAGCACCCGCCGCTTCTCAGCGGCCAGTCCCTGCACTCCGCTGAAGACTTCCGTCTGGCGAAGCCCAAACGTGACGAGGCGTCATCGGGGGTTCACTCGCGTTCACCCGTCCGGTCTTCCCCTTGCCTGTAGTTCCCGGACGGATCGGGAACCCTTGGGCGCCTTCTTCGAGCTCCGCACCCCACCGTTGCCAGTGACGCACGTCGAAGCGGGGACGGGCCATGGACACTGGCCCGGATCTACACCCTCGACATCAGTCAATCCTCCGATCGACGTGATCACTCAAACTGTGCGACCCCGTGTCGCACGGAACCCGCGTTGCCGGGCCGCAGCAGGGCGGCCACCGGTTCCCCGGACCCTGAATGGGGATGCTGCGCGCGGCAAGATCCTGCGCTATGTGGTTCGGCGACTCGCCATCCAAGTAGCGGCGGTACACCTCACGGACGATCTCTGCCTCCTCCTCGACGATCGCGCGGCCGTCGCGGGTGTAGCCGTACGGACGGTTACCCACGTGCGGGTTGCCCTCGCGGGCCTTGTCCTTGAGAGCCTCCTTGAGGCGGCGCGACGTGTCATCGGAGGAACGGCAGGCGTGGGCCACATCGATGCGGAGGATGAACCGGTCGTCGGGGTCCGACAGGTCACGTCGGTTCGCCTCGCCGACAATGACATCGATCATCGTCGGCGCGGCCATCGGCGCGGTGTTCTTCAAGGAGCGGTTCGGGACGCCGAGGATTGCCGCGGCGGCGCTGCTGGTGGTGGGCATCGGGCTGATGCTGCATGCGGGGTGAGTTACGACGACTGCGCCGCCCGTACACAACCGCTCTTGACCTGGAGCGCGCTCCAGATACGAGCATAGGCGGCATGAACACCACCGACCCCCAGATCGTCCTCGGAACGATGGACTTCGGCACCCGCGTCGACCCCGACCGGGCCTTCGCGATCCTCGACTCCTTCGTCGCCGGCGGCGGTGTCTGGCTCGACACCGCGAACTGCTATTCCTTCTGGGCCGACCCCAGTGGCGTCGGCGGCGCCAGCGAGCGCCTCATCGGCGCATGGCTCCGGGCCCGCCCAGGCGCGCGCGACGCGGTGCGGATCGCGACGAAGGTCCGGCAGAACCCGCTCGTTCCGCACTCCTGGCCGAAAAGCGCCGAAGGGCTCTCCGCCCGCGCCGTCCACGCCGGTGTGGAGGAGAGCCTGGGACGTCTGGGAGTCGAGCACATCGATCTGCTGTGGGCTCACGCCGAGGACCGCACCGTGCCGCTGGAGGAGACGGTCGGCGCCTTCGGCGAGCTGGTCGCAAAGGGAGTGGCTCTGCGGGTCGGGGCGGCGAACCATGCCGCCTGGCGTGTCGAGCGCGCCCGGTCACTGGCGAGGGAGCAGCGCGTGGAACCGTGGACGGCCCTGCAACTGCGCCACTCACTCGTCCAGCCGCGCCCGCTCACCCCCGTGGCGGAGGCCGGCCACCGCATGCTCGCTGCCGAGGACCTGGACCTCGCGCGGTCGGAGGGGCTCGCCGTGTGGTCGTACAGCTCGCTGATGTGGGGTTCCTACGTGCGCGCGGACAAGCCGCTTCCGCACACTTATGATCACCCCGGGACCATCCAGGTGCTCGCGGTCCTGGACGACGTCGCCGGCGAGCTCTCGGCCACGAGGAACCAGGTCGTCCTGGCATGGCTGATGCGGCAGGGGATCGATCCCATCGTCGGCGCGAGCCGGGTGGAGCAGATCGAGGAGGCACTCGCTGCGCGCCGTGTGCGGCTCAGCGACGAGCACCTGGCGCGCTTCGGCGAAGCGCGGTAGCGGCAGTCACCGAAGGAGTCCCATGACCACTCTCACCCCGGCAACGGCCGCCGACCGCACCGGTGTCTCCATCGACACGCTGCGCTACTACGAGCGCGAAGGACTCATCGGCCCGATCCGGCGTTCCCCTGGCGGGCGCAGACAGTACACCGAGGACGACCTCTTCTGGATCGGCCTGGTCACGTGCTTCCGCGAGGCCGGCCTCGGCATCACCGACCTGCGGGGGTTCGTCGCCATCCTGCGCGCCGAGCACCCTCCGCAGGACCGGGTCGCCTTCCTTCGCGAGCGCCGTGCCTCCCTGGAGCAGCGGGTGGCAGCGCTGTGCCGGGCCATGGAGGTTCTCGACGAGAAGATCGCCTACTACAGCTGAGCGCCGGGAACCTCGCACTCAGCTCGCGCCCTGCCCACCACACATCGCCCACGATCCCGAACTCCTCGCCGTCTGGAGCCGACAACGGCACAACCTCTGCCACCAACTCACGCAGGCAGATGGACGCAGGACAACCTCCCCTACCTACGGGGCCCTCAAGTCGTTCCTCGACGCCCACGCCGAGGAACTGGCCAAGACGATCGACAGGCCCGCGGCCCCGCAGGTGACAAGAAGGCTGCCTACGTGACAACTAACGTGCTTCGGCTCAGGACAGTAAGGGGGAAGTTGAGCCGTGGAGCATGTAGCAGAGGCTGAAGCTGGTGTTGATGGCCTGGGTTCGGTCGGGGCCAGCCGAAGCCTGAGTAACAACTTTCTCTGCGGGTTCAACGCGACTCTCTCCGCTCACCGTGCGCGACCCGACCCCCAGCCGGGCCTGCGCTACTGTCTCCGCCCCGCTCCAGCCTGTCCGGTTCCGTGCCGCGCGCTACAGCAATCAGTTGGGAATGCGTGATGTCGACCTGGCTGCGGTCAGGTGAGTGCCCAGGACCGGATCGAATGGGCAGTGTCGCTCATGGGGTTGAGCGTGACGACCAGCCCGTGCTACTTCTGGCGGATTCGTGAATACTGATCATCAAGCACCCGAAGGGCTGGCCGACATGGTGCTCGGAGAGCTGGTGAAGCTGCGGCCGATGGAGCCGTCAGACGCTGAGGCGCTGTGGCGCTGGAACCACGACCCCGATGTGATGCGCTGGATGGACGATGGCTACGCCCAGCCGCTGGCCCAGGTCAGGAAGCGGATGGAGGAACGCCCGCGCAATACGTACGGCGATGTGCTCCTTGGGGTCGAGGTACTCACTGACGCAAAGCTCATCGGCCTGGTCCGATTACGCGACGCCGAGCCGGAGACCGGATGCGCCGAACTCGACATCTACCTCGGCGAGAAGGAGTACTGGGGGCGCGGTTACGCCACCGACGCAATGCGGACGATCTGCCGCTATGGCTTCGAGGAGATGCGCCTACACAAGATCACGCTGACCGTCGTCACCGAGAACCACTCCGCTCACCACGTCTACCAGAAGGTCGGCTTCGTCGAGGAGGGCAGGCTGCGCCAAGTCTTCCGGCGCGACGGCCGGTGGTACGACATGTTCACAATGGGCCTGCTGGAGGGTGAACTCCGCTGCTGAACTTGCTTGTGCGGTGTTGTCATGCCGTCCGGTGCCCACGGTCAGGCCCTGTGCTGGCAACCAGCCTTATCGGTGGTGCAGTTGTTTGGCTCTGGGATCGCAGCAAGAGAATGCGCGCTCTGCACAGGAAAGCCGGATTCTTCGGCACTATTTCGGGAGAGACCTGTCTAATCGTGATTCGCCCGTATAGCGCTGAGCGTGATTCTTTAGCTCTTACTATGGGTAGCAATACCTATCTATTCGACCGCGGAAACCAGGAGTGCGCCCTGGTCGCGAGATTCACGCCACCAGAGTCCGTTCGGCCTGTCATTTTCGGGCTGAAACGCGGAGCGGAATATCCTCTCAGCCCGACCTGGTCATTCGGTTCCGGTTTCGGCCTTGTGCAGTATCTGGGCCAACAACAGGGCGCTTCCGGCCGCTGCCCCTACCGCTCCCGCGGCCAGGAAACCGCGAGAGGAACGCCAGGACAGCACCGACCACCGCGACTGCGCGGAGAACAACGATCCTGTACTCAGCCACGACCCGGTTGAAATCAGCGACAGGGCGGAACCGATCGAGCCGACCGACAGGGCGCTTCCGATCGAGCCGACCGACAAGGCCGAACCGACGGACCCCACGGACAGCACCGAACCCACTGAGCCGATCGACAACACGGAGTCCTGTGACCACAACGACAGCACCGAACCGGAGGGAGTACGACGGACCGACCGTACCGACAGCTTTGTCATGAGGCCATCTTGCCCGCTGATCGTTCTGTCTGGGGAGGTTGTGGACGGATAGTGCGGGTTCCGGGTGAGGACCTTCCGGCATCTGGCTCGCTGCGTGGTCGAGGACGGCCGACCGCTGTGCACCGCATGGACCGCACCACGAACGCACCAGATCGAGCGAGGAACAGCGGGGGACTCGGCTACGACGACTGCGCCGCCCGTACCGCCCGTACCAACGCCTGTGCCCGCGGATCCGCCGTCACCGTCTTGCGGAAGCCGTTCGTCACGTAGCCGAGAGCGATGCCCGACTCGGGGTCGGCGAAGCCGAGGGGGCCACCGCGACCCGGGTGGCCGAAGGAGCCGGGGGACAGGAAGGGGGAGGCCGAGCCGTGGAGCATGTGGCCGAGGCCGAAGCGGGTGTTGATCACCAGGACGCGGTCGGGACCCGCCGACTCCTCCTTGCGGGCCGCTGCCAGTGTCTGTGGTGTGAACAGGCTTGGTACGCCGTCCACTTCGCCGATCAGCGAAGCGTAGAAGCGGGCCAGGCCGTCGGCCGTCGCGATGCCGTTCGTCGCGGGGAGCGTCGCCGCGCGGTACGCCGGGTCGTTCTGGTCGGGGAACGGGGTGATCGCGGCGAAGGCCCGCCGGGTGAGGGAGGAGGGGTCGTCATAGGCCTCGGTGACCGAGCGCTTCGGGCGGAGGCGCGGGCCCGCCCCGGCCGGCTCCGGTGCCTCGATCCGGCCGACGCGGCCGGTCCGGCCCGCTGCCTCCTCCTCCGCCGGCAGCCCCAGCCACAGGTCCAGGCCCAGCGGCCCGGCGATCTCCGACGCGATCCACTCACCGATGCCGTGTCCTGTCACGCGCCGCACCAACTCGTCGAGCATCCAGCCGTACGTCAGCGCGTGATAGCCGTGATCCGTGCCGGGCGCCCAGACGGGGGCTTGGGCGGCCACGGCCTCGGGGCCCTTCGAAGGCTCCAGGGCCTCCTCCGGCGTGAGCGGGCGGTCGAGCACCGGGAGCCCGGCCCGATGGTTCAGCACGTGCCGGACCAGCACGCGGTCCTTGCCGCGCGCCTTGAACTCCGGCCAGTACTCGCCGACCGGTGCGTCCAGGTCCAACTCCCCGCGCTGGTGCAACAGCAGCGGTACGGCGGCGGCGACGCCCTTGGTCGCCGAGCGCATGATCTGGGCCGTGCCCCGCTCCCAGGGCTCGGTGCCGTCGACATCGCGCGTCCCGCCCCACAGGTCGACCACCTTGCGCCCGTCCCGGTACACGGCCACCGCCGCGCCCCGGTCCCCGAGCGCCGCGAAGTTCCGTACGAACGCGTCCCTGACCGGCTCGAAGCCCTCGGCCACTGTGCCGTGCACGTCCACGTTCGTACTCCTGTCTCGCTGAAGGATCGCTGTCCCGGTCGCCTCCTTCAGCCAAGCAGAATCGTCACGTCGATGTTCCCCCGCGTCGCGTTCGAGTACGGGCAGACCTCGTGGGCCGCGTCCACCAGCTTCGACGCGATGCCCGCGTCGAGGACGGGGAGCGAGACGCTGAGGGCGACCGCGAGTCCGTAGCCCCGCTGCTTGTTCGGGCCGATGCCGACCTTCGCGGCGACCGTGGAACCGGTGAGGTCGAAGCCGGCGCGGCGGCCGACGAGGACCAGCGCGTTGTGGAAGCAGGCGCTGAAGCCGGCCGCGAACAGCTGCTCCGGATTCGTACCGTTGCCGTCGCCGCCGAGCGCGGGCGGCATCGCGACCTTCAGCTCGATCTGGCCGTCCTGGCTGGTGACGTAGCCGTCGCGGCCGCCGTGCGCGGTGGCCTCGGCGACGTACATGATCTTTGTCGGGCGGGTGTCGACAACAGCGGTGCCATCAGTCATGGTTGGCCTCCCCCAGAAGACATGCGCACAAGTACATCGTGCACAAGGTACTTGGCGGTAGCCAGGCTCTTGTTACCAGGGGGTAGCAACCGTGGGTAACGCGAGATCAGCGGGTACGGTCCGCCGCGGCCTCCGCCTTCTCCGCCAGCCGCCACAACTCCTCGCGCAACCGCGCGACCTCCGGCCCGCCGAGCCCCGTCGCCGTGAGCAGTGCGCCAGGTACGCACTCCGCGCGCTCCCGCAGCTCCTCCCCACGTCCCGTGACCGCGACGAGCACCGACCGCTCGTCCCGCGCCGACCGCTCACGCCGGACCAGGCCCGCCGCCTCCAGCCGCTTCAGGAGCGGGGACACAGTGCCGTAGTCGAGCCGCAGGGCGGCCGCCAGCTCCTTGACCGGCGTCTCGCCGCGCTCCCACAGGATCAGCAGGGCGAGGTATTGGGGGTAGGTGAGGCCGAGTTCGTCGAGCAGCGGGCGGTACGCGGCCGTCACCGCGCGGTGGGCGGCGTACAGCGCGAAGCACAGCTGGTCGTCCAGGAAGAGCGAGCCCTCGCCCCTAACCGTGGTCTTCTCGGTCTCGTCGTTCGTCACGCGCCCATTGTCACGGAACGCGGATCGAAGCCGAAGGGCAGCTCCAGGCGATGCTCCCGCATCAGCTCCTCGTCCGAGAGCAGTTCGCCCGTCTTCCCGTCCGCGGCGATCACGCCCTCGCTGAGGATCAAGGAGCGGGGGCACAGTTCGAGGGCGTACGGCAGGTCGTGGGTGACCATGAGCACGGTGACGTCCAACGACCGCAGGATGTCGGCGAGTTCGCGCCGCGAGGCGGGGTCCAGATTGGACGACGGCTCGTCCAGGACCAGAATCTCCGGCTCCATCGCCAGCACGGTCGCGACCGCCACCCGCCGCCGCTGCCCGAACGACAGATGGTGCGGGGGACGGTTCGCGAAGGCCTCCATGCCGACCTGCTCCAGCGCCGTGCGTACGCGCGTCTCCAGTTCCGGGCCCTTCAGACCGGCCGCCGCGGGTCCGAAGGCCACGTCCTCGCGCACGGTCGGCATGAACAGCTGGTCGTCCGGGTCCTGGAAGACGATGCCGACCTTCCGCCGGATCTCGGCCATGTGTTTCTTGCCGACGGGCAGCCCGGCGACCGTCACGGTGCCGGTGCCGCCGGTCAGAATGCCGTTGAGGTGCAGCACGAGCGTGGTCTTCCCGGCGCCGTTCGGCCCGAGCAGCGCCACCCGCTCACCGTGCGCGACGGTGAAGTCGACGCCGAACAGGGCCTGGTGGCCGTCGGGGTACGCGAAGGCCAGTCCGGCCACTTCCAGAGAGGGGGTCGTCACAGAGTCCATCCCAACAGACACACGACAAGGGCCGCACCGGGCAGGGCAAGGGCGTACGACCACTGCGCCCGGGACGCGGTCACTTCGTCGATGACCGGCATGGAACCGGTGTAACCCCGGCTCACCATGGCGAGATGCACCCGCTCCCCGCGCTCGTACGACCGGATGAACAGCGCGCCCGCCGACTTGGCGAGGACGCCCCAGGACCGTACGCCGCGGGCCTCGAAGCCGCGCGACTCCCGCGCGATCTTCATCCGTCGCATCTCGTCCGCGATGACGTCGCCGTACCGGATCATGAAGGAGGCGATCTGCACGAGGAGCGGCGGGAGCTTCAACCGCTGCAGTCCCAGGAGCAGTTCGCGCAGTTCGGTGGTCGAGGCGAGCAGCACGGAGGCGGCGACGCCGAGGGTGCCCTTGGCGAGTACGTTCCAGGCGCCCCACAGGCCGTTCACGCTCAGGGACATCCCGAGGACGTCCACGCGTTCGCCCTGCGCCACGAACGGCATCAGTACCGCGAAGGCCACGAACGGCACCTCGATCAGGAGCCGCTTCAGCAGGAAGCCGGCCGGTACGCGGGCCGCGTACGCGACGGCTGTGAGCAGCACGGCGTACAGCGCGAAGGCCCACATCGCCTCGCGCGGGGTCGAGACGACGACGATGACGAAGGCGAAGACGGCCGCGAGCTTGGTGTGCGGCGGCAGGGCGTGCACGGGCGAGTGCCCGTGCCGGTAGAGCTTGTGTGCGTGGCCTGCGCCCATGTCAGACGGTTTCCTCGACCTGTGAGGGCGAGGTCTCGGACGTACGGCGCTTGCGTACGGACCAGAAGACGCCCGTGCCCGCGACCACCGTGAGGCCCACGCCGATCACGCCCGCGAGGCCGCCGGAGACACGGGAGTCGGTGATGCCCTCGATGCCGTAGTCGGCCAGCGGGGAGTCGGCGGCGGCGTGGTCCTCGGCCTTGGCGTCGATGCCCTTGTCGGCGGCGACCTTCTCCAGGCCGTCGGGGCTGGCGGAGGCGTAGAAGCTGACGAAACCGGCGAGGACGAGAGAGGCGGCGAGGCCGGCGAGCCAGACCTTGCGGGGGGACCGGGCGGCGACCGGGGCGGGCTCGGCGGCCGGGGCGTCGACCAGCTCGCCGTTCACGCGGAGCTTCAGCGGGGCGGTCAGTCCGCGGGCGCCGTACACGAGGTCCGGTCGTACGGCGATGACGGCGCCGACCGTGAGCGCGGTGATCGCGGCCTCGCCGATGCCGATGAGGACGTGGACGCCGACCATCGCGGTCAGGACCTGCCCGATGGGTACGTCCGTGGTGCCGCCGATCGCGTAGACGAGCGTGAAGGCCGCGGCGGCGGCCGGCACGGAGAGCACGGCGGCGATGAACGCGGAGACGGTAATGGAGCGGCGCTTCTTGGGCAGGAGTTTTACAAGGCCGCGGAATACGGCGTAGGCCACGACCGTCGTGACCACCGCCATGATCGTGATGTTCACGCCGAGCGCGGTGAGGCCGCCGTCCGCGAAGAGGATGCCCTGCATGAGCAGCACGACGGAGACACAGAGGACACCGGTATAGGGGCCGACGAGTATCGCCGCGAGGGCGCCGCCGAGGAGGTGGCCGCTGGTGCCTGCCGCGACCGGGAAGTTCAGCATCTGCACGGCGAAGATGAAGGCGGCGACCAGGCCCGCGAGCGGGGCGGTCCGCTCGTCGAGTTCGCGCCGGGCGCCGCGCAGGCTGACCGCGACGGCTCCGGCGGCGACGGCTCCGGTGGCCAGGGAGACGGGGGCGTTGATGAATCCGTCGGGCACGTGCATGGATGGGCTCCGCTTCCGGGGTCCGGCCGGCTGGCTAACCGTTTGATGATAGTGCCTTGTTGCGAACGGCTTGCAAGAGCGAGGTGTCCATCAATAGCTCGGGAGCGCAATCCATAAAATATGCGACATTGGATAGAAATCAGCCCAAAGGGTTCTCACAGGGTTCCCCCGGACCCCCTGCGAAGGAGCGACCGATGTCCGCCGTCGAGCAGTACGCGCGCGCCCACATCGTGACGGATGCGGCGGAGGACCTACCCGCGGTCCCGGTCGCCCTCCGCTACGACCCCGAGGCCGATCCGCCCGAGGTGCACGTCACCCTTCCCGGACACCACGAGTGGGTTGTCGCTCGCGACCTCCTCGAACGAGGGCTGCGCACTCCGGCCGCCTCCGGTGACATACGCATCTGGCCGTGCGGCCGGGTGCAGGCCGTGATGGAGTTCCACTCGCCGAAAGGGGTGGAGGTCGTGCAGTTCGACGTGAAAGCGCTGGTCCGCTTCCTGCGGCGTACGTATATGGCGGGGGCGCCGGTGGCTCACAGGAGCTGAGCGGACTGGCGAAGTCCGGTGAAGGTCCCGCGCCCCTGAAAGGAAGGCGCAGGCCTTCCTTTCAGGGGCGCGGGGCTGTTTCGATATGCGGCTCCGCCGCGCGGGCGCGACCAGCCACGACGGGCCCGCAGGTCGAACTGCGTCTCCAGGAGGGGAGCCCTCAGCTCCCTGCCTTGAGCATCGCCGCGACAAGCGGCCCCGCGGCCTCGCCGCCATGCCCGCCCTGCTGTACGACTCCCGCCGCGGCCAGATCGCCCTTCCACGCCGTGAACCAGCCGTTGGGCTTCTTCTGGCCGTCGACCTCCGCGGAGCCGGTCTTCGCGCCGAAGTCGGAGCCGAGGCCCGCCATCGCCTCGGCCGCCGTACCCGCCGCGGCCGTGTACTGCAGCAGCTGCTGCAACTGGGCCCGCGTGGAGGCGGACAGCGAACGGGGCGCCTTCGCGAGCGTACGGTCGTCGACGTCCGGAGACACCAGGTAGGGCTGGTGGAAGGTGCCCGTCTTCGCCGTCGCGACGACCGACGCCATGTTCAGCGGGTTCATCCGGACCGCGCCCTGGCCGATCAGCGAGGCCGCCATCTGGGCGTCGGACTGCACCGGCACCGCGCCGTCGAAGCTGGACACCCCGATCGACCAGTCGTTCTTGCCGAGCCCGAAGACCTCCTGGGCCTGCTTCGTCAGATCGTCGTCGCTGAGCTTCTTGGCCTGGCTGATGAAGGCCGTGTTGCAGGAGCGCGCGAAGCTCGCCTTGAACGTGCCGCCCTTGATCTCGAACTTGTCGTCGTTCTGGAACTTCCAGCCGCCGTACGTGGAGAACTTGGGGCACGGGTGCTGCTTGTCCATCGACGCCAGCCCCTTGTCGAGGAGCAGCGACGCCGAGATGATCTTCATCGTGGAACCGGGCGCCAGGGAGCCCTGGAAGGCGGTGTTGAAGCCGTGGCCGGAGTTCGCGACGGCCAGGATCTCGCCCGTCGACGCCTTCGTCATGACCAACGACGCCTTGGGCTTCTTGGCCACCTGCCCCTCGGCCGTCGCCTGGAGGCTCGGATTGAGGGTCGTACGGACCGTGCCAGGCGTCCCCTTGCTCAGTTCCAGCAGTGTCTTGTCGGGGGTTTCCTCGCTGTTCTCGGTCGCCTTGGCGGAATCTCCGGAGGAGCCCTCGCGGATCACCCGCAGCTCGATGCCCGCCTTGCCGCCGGCCTTCTTGCCGTACTTCTCGCGCAGGCCGTCAAGGACCGTCCCCAGGGACGGGTACTTGGCCGCGGTCAGCTCCCCGCCGTCCCGGTCGAGCGCCTTGACCGGCGGTGTCCCGGCCTCCCCGGTGACCAGCCGGTCGCCGTCCTCCAGATCCGGGTGGACGACGGAGGAGTGCCAGTCGACCAGCGGCTTTCCGTCCTCGGCCCGGCGGACGACGGTGAGCTGGGAGTCGTATGCGAGGGCCTTGGTCTGGCCCTTGTAGGAGACGGTGCCCTTCACGGAGAACGGCAGCTTCGTGCCGGATCTGGTACCAGGGGTGAGCGTCACATCCTTGATGTGCGCCTCTTTGCCGTACCCGGTGAGCAGCGTGCGGGCTGCAGCCGTGTCGTTCGTGGTGGCGGCGGCCTTCGTGACGTCACCGCTCTGCCAGGCCGTGAGGAACGTCGTGGCCGCCGACTTGACCTCGGCCGCCGACAGCGGGCCGGTCTTCACAGCCGCCGCCTTGCGCTCGGCGGCCGTCGACGCGCTGTCGTCGGCCGCCGCCCCACCGCCGTACACGGCGTAGACGCCGAACCCGGCCCCACCGACGACCACGGCGATCATCCCCCCGATGACGGCGGGCTTCGTCCTGCCGCGCTCTCCGGCGCGTCCCCTGTTCCCCACGGCTCCCGTTCCTCCGCTGTTGCCTCAGTACTCTCACGTTCCACTTAGAGAACGAGAGCCAACAGCCTAGGGTCCCGGTGTGACAGACGGGGCTTCAGGAGGACGCTCGTAGCACGGCTGCGACAATCGGGCCCGCCGCGTCGCCGCCGCGGCCGCCCTCCTGAGTCATGGCTGCCGCCGCGATGTCGTTGCGGTAGCCGGTGAACCAGCTGTTGGACGTCTCCTGCCCGTCGACCTCCGCCGAACCGGTCTTCGCGCCGATGCTGCCGCCGCCGAGCCCGGCCATCGCCTTGGCCGCGGTGCCGCTGACTGCGGTGCGGTTCATCATCTGGCGCAGCTGCGCGACCGTACCCGGGTCCAGGCCCTTCGCGGTGGCCAGTTCACGGTCGTCGAGGCTCTGCGGCACGATCACCGGCTGGCGGAAGGTGCCCGTCATGGCGGTCGCGGTGACCGAGGCAATGTTGAGCGGGTTCATCTGGACCTCCCCCTGGCCGAGCATGTTGGCCGCCGTGTTGGGGCCGCCGGAGGCAGGGACGGAGCCGTCGAAGGACGCGATGCCGGTCTTCCAGTTGTCCTTCCCGAGACCGAAGCGCTCCTGTGCCTCCTTCGTGAGCGAGTCGACCTGCACCGAGTCCGCGTACTTCACGAACGCCGTGTTGCAGGAGCGCGCGAAGCTCTCCGAGAGGGTCGCGTTCTCGTTGGGCTCCATGTCCTCGATGTTCTTGAACGTCTGGCTCTGCCAGGGCGCCGTGTCCGGGCAGGGCGCGGGTCCGGTCGCGGTCGTGATGCCGTTGTCGATCAGCGTCGCCGCGGAGATGATCTTCATCGTGGAGCCCGGTGCGAGCTTGCCCAGGAACGCCGCGTTGAACTCGTCGGCCCGGTTGTTGGCGACCGCCAGCACCTCCCCGGTGCTCGGCTTCACCGCGACCACCGACGACTCGGAGTACTGCTTGACCGCCTTCTCCGCGGCGGCCTGAGCGCTCGCGCTCAGCGTGGTGGGCAGCTTGCCCGGCTCGCCCTCCGTGAGCGTGACAAGCGTCTTGTCGCCCGCGCTCTCGTCCGTGCTCCGGACCGCCAGCTCGATGCCCGGGGTGCCGCCCGCGCTGTCGCCGTACTTCTCCCGCAGCTGGTCCAGGATCGGCCCGAGCGAGGGGTACTTCTCCTTGGTCAGCACGGTGCCGTTCCGGTCCACCGCTTCGATCGGCGGGCTCGCCGCCTCGCCCGTGACCAGGGAGTCGCCCTCCGCCAGATCCGGGTGCAGCACGGTCGGCTGCCAGTCGACCAGCGCCCGGCCGGTGTTGTCCCCACGTACGACGGTCAGCTCGCTCTTGTACGACAGGGGCTTGCTCTTCCCCTCGTACGACACCGTGGCCGCGACCGAGAACGGGACCGTCCCGCCCGACGGCGTACCCGGCGTGATCTTCACGTCGGTCAGGTGCGCCTCGGTGCGGTAGTCGGCGAACAGGGGCTGGGCCACGCCCGCGTTGTTCGTGTATCCGGCGGCCCGGGCCGCCTTGCCCTGCTCCCAGGCCGCGAAGAACTTCTCGCTGGTCTCCTTGACCTCGTCACTCGACGGCGGACCGGTCTTCACGGTCTCGCCCTCGGCCGTGCTGCCCCCGCTGATCGCCGACACGATGTTGAACGCGCCGTATCCGGCGCCCCCGACCATCACCGCGAACACCCCGCCCACGATGGCGGTCTTTGCCCCCTTGCGCATAGCGCGATCCCCTCCCCATGACCTTTCTGAACATGTTCAGAAAGGTGGTCATCTATCGCACTGTATGCGGGAGGAGGGGCCCATGTGGCCGGTGTTCCCTGATTGTTAAGCCGAGGTGTCCGGTTCTCGAACTGCCCTCAAACCGCTCTTCAAACCCAGGTGTCCAGCCACATTCGTGATCGCCACGAGTCGATCGGGATGGCCTGGCCGGTGTAGATCGGCCAAAAATAGATGAAGTTCCAGGCGATCAGCAGGACCAGAACGCCCGCCGCCGCCGCGCCCGCCACACGGCGGCGTTCGCTCGAACCGGGCGGTCCCAGGAGCGCGCCGATCATCATCGCCACGGCCAGGCAGAGGAAGGGCAGGAAGACGACCGCGTAGAAGAAGAAGATCGTGCGCTCCTGGTACATGAACCAGGGCAGATAGCCGGCCGCGATACCGCAGGCGATCGCGCCCGCCCGCCAGTCGCGGCGGAAGAACCAGCGCCACAGCACATAGAGGATCGCGAAGCCCGCCGCCCACCACAGCAGGGGCGTGCCGAGGGCGAGGACCTCGCGGGCGCACTTCTCGCCCGCGTCGACGGGGCAGCCGTCCTTGCCGGGCGCCGGGGACTCGTAGAAGTACGAGACCGGGCGGCCCGTGACGATCCAGCTCCACGGGTTCGACTGGTAGGTGTGCGCCGAGGTGAGGCCGACATGGAACTCGTACACCTGGTGCTCGTAGTGCCACAGGCTGCGCACCCAGTCGGGCAGGAACGTCCAGTTGCCGCCTTTGCCCTCGGTGGCCGCCCAGTTGCGGAAGTAGCCGCCGGAGCCGTCGGAGGGGGACAGGATCCAGCCGGTCCAGGAGGCGAGATACGTGACGAGCACCACCGGCACGGTCGCCACGAACGCCAAGCCCGTGTCGCGCTTGAGTACCGCCTTGTACGGGTGCCGGGCGCCCGCGACCCTGCGCGAGCCGACGTCCCACAGGACCGTCAGCAGGCAGAACGCGACCAGGATGTACAGGCCGTTCCACTTGGTGCCGAAGGCCAGGCCCAGCATCAGGCCTGCCGCCCAGCGCCAGGGCCGCAGGCCGAGGCGGGTCGTCTCGGCGATGTGTGCGTCCGGGCGTACGACTCCGTCCTCATCCGGTGGCAGCGCGGCGGCGAGGCGTGCGCGCGTCCTGTCCCGGTCGATGACCAGGCAGCCGAAGGCCGCGAGCACGAAGAACATCAGCACCTGGTCGAGCAGCGCCGTGCGGCTCATCACGAAGTGCAGCCCGTCGACGGCCATCAGAGCGCCCGCCAGGCAGCCGAGGAACGTCGAGCGGAACAGCCGGCGGCCGATCCGGCACAGCATCAGCACGGACAGCGTGCCGAGCAGGGCCGTCATGAACCGCCAGCCGAAGGGCGTGAACCCGAACAGCCACTCGCCGAGCCCGATCACGTACTTGCCGACCGGCGGATGGACGACGTACGCGGCTTCCGAGGGGATCGGGACGTCGCCGTTGCTCCGCAGGATCAGGGCGTCGGCGTTCTTGGCCCAGTTGACCTCGTACCCGCGGTGGATGAGCGCCCAGGCGTCCTTGGCGTAGTACGTCTCGTCGAATATCACCCGCTTCGGGCTGCCCAGGTTCCAGAACCGCATCAGGCCCGCCATCAGCGTGATCAGCAGCGGCCCCACCCACGCCGACCAGCGCACCACACGCGCGGCGGCCGGCTTCGACAGCCCGAACATCGCCCACAGGTGCGGGCTGGGCTGGGCGTACGCGGGCACCAGACGGTCACGGACGTCGCTTCTGGCCCGGCTCGTGTAGCCGAACCGGCGAAGCCGCAACTGCCACGACGGCCGCTGTTCTTCGACGCCCTGTCCCTGCCGGGTGTCCGTGGAGGACGCGGTACTGGTCACCGCGCCATCGTAGGGAACCCTTCTGTGCGAGGCCTCTTTATCGGCCCTGCGAGGATGGAACCGTGACAGGAACCCTTGTACTCGCAGGCACTCCCATCGGAGACGTCGCGGACGCACCGCCCCGGCTGGCCCAGGAGCTGACGGCCGCCGATGTGATCGCCGCCGAGGACACCCGGCGGCTGCGGCGGCTGACCCAGGCAATGGGCGTGCAGCCCACCGGACGGGTCGTGTCGTACTTCGAGGGGAACGAGTCGGCCCGTACGCCCGAACTCGTGGAGGCCCTGGCCGGCGGAGCGCGCGTGCTGCTCGTGACCGACGCGGGCATGCCGTCCGTGTCCGACCCCGGCTACCGGCTCGTCGCCGCGGCGGTGGAGAAGGACATCCGGGTGACCGCCGTCCCCGGCCCGTCCGCCGTGCTCACCGCGCTCGCCCTGTCCGGACTGCCCGTCGACCGGTTCTGCTTCGAGGGCTTCCCGCCGAGGAAGACGGGCGAACGGCTCTCCCGGCTGCGCGAGGTCGCCGGGGAGCGGCGCACCCTCGTGTACTTCGAGTCACCGCACCGGCTGGACGACACGCTCGCCGCGATGGCGGAGGTGTTCGGGGACGACCGCCGGGCGGCCGTCTGCCGCGAGCTGACCAAGACGTACGAAGAGGTCAAGCGCGGTCCGCTGGGCGAGCTCGCGGCCTGGGCGGCCGAGGGCGTACGCGGGGAGATCACCGTCGTCGTGGAGGGGGCACCCGAGAAGGGCGCCGAGGAAGTGGACGACGCGGAATTGGTGCGGCGGGTGCGGGTGCGGGAGGAGGCGGGGGAGCGGCGCAAGGAGGCCATCGCGGCGGTCGCCGCCGAGGCGGGGCGGCCCAAGCGGGAGGTCTTCGACGCGGTGGTCGCGGCGAAGAACGCCGTGCGCGCCGCCCCGTAGGGGCGCCCGTGACAGGAGGGGGCCCCATGGGCGGGTAAAGGCGCCCCGGCAAAGGCAAAGCTCACGTCACCCGACAGGAGCTCTGGGGCAAGGAACGGCCAAGACGGCTCTAATAGTCGACAGGTCTCGTGCACTTGATCTGCGAGAAGAGTCCACTGGTTGACGGGGGCGCACCCGTCCCCCGCCTCCGCTCCCCCGGAGGCGGTTGTCCAGCGGACCGAGGAGCTGGCATGAGTGAGATCGCAGGGCAGACCGGCCACCACACCGGTGCGGCCATCGATGTCGTGCACGAGTCGTATTCCTTCGCCTGTATGCGGTGCGGGCACGGCTGGGAGCAGTCGTACGAGATCGAGCACCACTTCGACGCCGAGGACCACGAGTTCGTGACGTACGTGGCGGACGGCCAGGTCGTGCCGTCGCCGCTCAGTCGGCCCACCTGCCAGAACTGCGACAACCACGTGGTGCGCATCATGCGCGCCGGCCAGGTCTCCTCGGCGCTGAACTCCCTCCACCCGCGCCGCTCGGTGCCGCACCAGGCGGAGCAGCCCGAGGCCGAGTCCACGGAGCACGGGGAGCGCCACCACTGGCACCTCTCCGACCTGCTCCACCCGTTCCAGCACCGCAAGGCGAGCTGACCCACCCCACCGGGGGAGGTCCGGGACGGCTCCTTCGTATTCGTAGGATCGGGGCATGCCCTCCAACGCCGAAGCCCCGCCCCTCCCGGACCCCCTCCGCGTGCCCGTCGCCGACTCGCACACCCACCTCGACATGCAGTCCGGCACGGTCGCGGAGGGCCTCGCGAAGGCCGCGTCGGTCGGTGTGACGACGGTTGTGCAAGTCGGCTGCGATCTGAAGGGTTCGCGGTGGGCGGCGGAGAGGGCCGCGGAGTACGAGGCCGTGCACGCGACCGTCGCGCTGCATCCGAACGAGGCGCCGCGGATCGTGCACGGAGATCCTGACGGCTGGTCCCGGCAGGGCGCCCGCGAGCCGGGTGGAGAGGGCGCGCTGGACGAGGCGCTCGCCGAGATCGACCGGCTCGCGGGCCTCCCGCAGGTCAAGGGCGTCGGCGAGACGGGTCTCGACTACTTCCGTACGGGACCCGAGGGCAAGGCCGCCCAGGAGCGGTCGTTCCGCGCCCACATCGAGATCGCCAAGCGGCACGGCAAGACCCTGGTCATCCACGACCGGGACGCCCACGCCGACGTACTGCGCGTGCTCAAGGAGGAGGGCGCCCCCGAACGCACCGTCTTCCACTGCTACTCCGGGGACGCCGAGATGGCCGAACTGTGCGCCGAGAACGGCTACTTCATGTCCTTCGCCGGGAACATGACCTTCAAGAACGCCCAGCCACTGCGCGACGCCCTCGCCGTGGCCCCCCTCGAACTCGTCCTCGTCGAGACGGACGCACCCTTCCTGACGCCCGCGCCGTACCGCGGACGGCCCAACGCCCC
This sequence comes from Streptomyces yerevanensis, assembly GCF_000716805.1. NCBI lineage: Bacteria > Bacillati > Actinomycetota > Actinomycetes > Kitasatosporales > Streptomycetaceae > Streptomyces > Streptomyces yerevanensis. Next base: position 41,198 of record NZ_JNWJ01000025.1, read on the forward strand.
GTATCTCATTCCGGTCACGGTCCGCGCGATGGCCGCCGTACGGGGCCTGGACGAAGACGCGCTGGCGACAGCCCTCGCGGCGAACACAAAGCGTGCCTTCGACTACTGACGCATAACGCCCACGGGGGCGCATTCCCGGGCGCCGTGACGACACAACGTAGTCGCGTCGCCTTGGAGAGTGACGGCCGCTCCGCTAGGTTCTCCGCGCCCGATCCGGAGGACCCCCTGGAGCGTGTCGTCGTGAGCAGTTCGCAGTACGAGACGTATGGCCCGGCGTACGAGAACGATCAGCCGAACGATCAGCCGTACGCCACTGAGGATCCGCAGGAGTACGTGGACACGTACAGGCCCGCGTACGAGATGCGGTACGAGACCCACCCCGAAGCCGGCACCGAACCGCAGCTGCCCCACCAGCTGCCCCCCACGCTCGAGCTGCCCCGCCCCTTCGGCGGCCGGGCCGAGGCACGGCGGGAAGCGCGCCGGGAGGCGCAGCGCCGGAAGGCCGCCGAGCGCCCTCAAGCGGTGCGCCGACTAGTGCCGCGGGCGCTGGTCGTCGCCTTTCTGGCCGGCGGCACCACCGCGTTCGTCGCCGACGACAAGGCGATCGAGCTGACCGTCGACGGCAAGCCCCGCACCCTGCACACCTTCGCGGACGACGTGAGCGAACTGCTCGCCGCCGAGGGCGTCGAGGTGGGCGCCCACGACCTCGTGGCGCCCGCCCCCGGCACCCCGTTGACCAGCGGTGACGAGGTCGCCGTACGGTACGGACGGCCCGTGCACCTCACCCTCGACGGCCGCCGCCGCACGGTGTGGACGACGGCGCGCACGGTGGAGGAGGCGCTGCGGCAGCTCGGGGTGCGCGCGGAAGGCGCGTACGTATCGACCCCGCGCTCCCGGCGCATCGCGCCGGAGGGGCTCAGCCTCGACGTCCGTACCGAGCGGACCCTGACGGTCATGGCGGACGGGCGGGCGCGGACGGTCCGTACGAACGCCGCGACCGTCCGCGAGGCCGTGGAGAGCGCCGGGATCACCCTGCGTGGACAGGACACCACGTCCGTACCGCCCGGCAGCTTCCCGCGCGACGGGCAGACGGTGACGGTCATGCGGATCACGCGCACGAGGGAGGTCCGCGAGGAGCCCATCGCGTTCGGGGTGCTGCGAACGCTGGACGCCTCGCTCTTCCGGGGCACCGAGGTCGTCGAGCGGGCGGGGCAGGCCGGCATGCGGCGCGTCACCTATGCCCACCGCACCGTCAACGGCGTCCACTCCAGGCCGCGTCGGCTCGACTCCGAGGTGGTCCACGAACCCCGCACCCAGCTGGTGAAGACCGGCACCAGGTCCCTGCCGACGGCACCCGCCGACGTCGACGACCTCAACTGGAGCGCCCTCGCGGCCTGCGAATCCAGCGGCCGTCCGGACGCGGTGGACCCCTCGGGCACCTACGGCGGCCTCTACCAGTTCGACATCCGAACCTGGCAGAGCGTCGGCGGCAGCGGGCGCCCACAGGACGCGTCGGCGGCGGAACAGACGTACCGGGCGAAGAAGCTGTACGTGCTCAGGGGGTCGAGCCCCTGGCCCCACTGCGGGGGGCGGCTGCACACCTGATCTGCGGGCTGCCTCCGGCGGTTGGGTGGCTGCGGGTGGTTGGGGGTGCGGGCTTTCCCGGGGCCCGGGCTTGTTCGGGGCGCCGGGTCTTCGGGGCGCGGGAAGCCGCAGGCTTTTCAGGGGCGCGGGGCTGTATCGATTTGCGGCTCCGCCGCGTGGGCGCGACCAGCCACGACGGGCCCGCAGTCGCCAACGAACTGAACCCACCCACCCGGTAGGCGCCCCGCCCAACCGCCGGAGGCCCACGTACGCTGGCCACCGTGAGCAGCACCCCCGACCCCCTCCTGGGCCCCGCCGACATCCGCGAACTCGCGGCCGCCCTCGGCGTACGCCCCACCAAGCAACGCGGACAGAACTTCGTCATCGACGCGAACACGGTCCGCCGCATCGTCCGCACCGCGGATGTACGCCAGGACGACGTGGTCGTCGAGGTGGGCCCGGGCCTGGGCTCCCTGACCCTGGCCCTCCTGGAGGTGGCGGACCGGGTCGTCGCCGTCGAGATCGACGACGTACTCGCGGGCGCGCTCCCCGCGACGATCACGGCACGCATGCCGGAGCGAGCCGACCGTTTCGCACTGGTGCACTCCGACGCCATGCAGGTGACCGAACTCCCCGGCCCCCCGCCGACCGCCCTGGTCGCGAACCTCCCCTACAACGTCGCCGTCCCCGTCCTGCTGCACATGCTCGAGACCTTCCCCACCATCGAGCGGACGCTCGTGATGGTGCAGGCGGAGGTCGCCGACCGGCTGGCCGCGGGCCCCGGTTCGAGGGTGTACGGCGTTCCCTCGGTGAAGGCCAACTGGTACGCCGACGTCAGGCGGGCCGGGGCCATCGGCCGGAAGGTCTTCTGGCCCGCGCCGAACGTGGACAGCGGCCTCGTCTCGCTCGTCCGGCGCGCCGAGCCGGTCAAGACGACGGCGTCGAGGCGCGAGGTCTTCGCCGTCGTCGACGCCGCCTTCGCCCAGCGCCGCAAGACCCTGCGGGCCGCACTCTCCGGCTGGGCGGGTTCGGCGCCGGCCGCCGAGTCCGCCCTGGTCGCGGCGGGCGTCTCGCCGCAGGCGCGGGGCGAGGCCCTGACGGTGGAGGAGTTCGCCCGCATCGCGGAGAACCGACCGACCGACAAGAAGCCGGCCGACAACAAGGAGCACAGGCAGCAGTGAGCGTGACGGTACGCGTCCCCGCGAAGGTCAACGTCCAACTGGCCGTGGGCGCCGCCCGCCCCGACGGCTTCCACGACCTGGCCAACGTCTTCCTGGCTGTCGGCCTGTACGACGAGATCACGGCGACCCCGGCGGACGGCTTGCGCATCACGTGCGAAGGCCCGGACGCGGCCCACGTCCCCCTGGATCACACGAATTTGGCGGCCCGCGCGGCTCAGAAGCTGGCCGAACGCCACGGCCGCCCGGCCGACGTACATCTCCACATCACCAAGGACATCCCCGTCGCGGGCGGCATGGCGGGCGGCTCCGCCGACGGCGCGGGCGCGCTCCTCGCCTGCGACACGCTCTGGGGTACGGGGGCCACGCGGGCCGAACTCCTCGACATCTGCGCCGAGTTGGGCAGCGACGTACCGTTCAGCCTGGTCGGCGGGGCCGCGCTCGGCACGGGCCGCGGCGAAAAACTGCGCCCGCTGGAGGTGGGCGGCACCTTCCACTGGGTCTTCGCGGTGGCCGACGGCGGCCTCTCGACCCCGGCGGTGTACGCCGAGTTCGACCGCCTCAACGAAGCCGTCGAGGTCCCCGAACCCCTCGCGTCCGAGCCTCTCCTGGACGCCCTGACGAAGGGCGACTCGACGGCCCTGGCGGCCGCCCTCTCCAACGACCTCCAGCCCGCCGCCCTGTCCCTGCGCCCGTCCCTCACCACCACCCTGACCACAGGCCGCACAGCGGGCGCCCTGGCCGCCCTGGTCTCCGGCTCAGGACCCACGACAGCGTTCCTGACCCGCGACGCGGACTCGGCGGCAAACGTCGCGCAGGCCCTGCTCACCTCGGGCACCTGTCGCTCGGCCCGGGTGGCGGTCGGCCCGGCGCCGGGCGCGACCGTGCTCGGCCGGTCGCTGCCGACGCCGACTACGCTGGAAGGCTGATCGATCCCCGCGTCAGGAGAGAAATGGCCGTCAACCTGGTCAATGTCGAGAACGTCAGCAAGGTGTACGGCACCCGTGCCCTGCTCGACGGTGTCTCGCTCGGAGTGTCCGAGGGAGACAGGATCGGCGTCGTCGGCCGCAACGGTGACGGCAAGACCACCCTGATCCGGATGCTCGCCAAACTGGAGGACGCCGACACCGGTCGCGTCACCCACTCCGGCGGCCTGCACGTCGGCGTACTCACCCAGCACGACTCCCTCGACCCCGGGGCCACCGTCCGGCACGAGGTCATCCGGGACATGGCCGACCATGAGTGGGCGGGCAACGCCAAGATCAGGGACGTACTCACCGGACTGTTCGGCGGGCTCGACCTGCCCGGGTTCCCGCAGGGGCTCGACACCGTCATCGGGCCGCTGTCCGGCGGCGAGCGGCGGCGTATCGCGCTGGCCAAGCTGCTGATCGCCGAGCAGGACCTGATCATCCTCGACGAGCCCACCAACCACCTGGACGTGGAGGGCATCGCCTGGCTGGCGAAGCACCTGCGGGAGCGGCGGTCGGCGCTCGTCTGCGTGACGCACGACCGCTGGTTCCTCGACCAGGTCTGTACGCGTATGTGGGACGTGCAGAAGGGCGACGTGTACGAGTACGAGGGCGGCTACTCCGACTACGTCTTCGCACGGGCCGAGCGTGAGCGCATCGCGGCCACCGAGGAGGTCAAGCGACAGAACCTGGTCAGGAAGGAGCTGGCCTGGCTGCGCCGCGGCGCCCCGGCCCGTACGTCCAAGCCGCGCTTCCGCGTCGAGGCCGCGAACGAGCTGATCGCGGACGTACCGCCGCCGCGCGACACCAGCGAGCTGATGAAGTTCGCCTCCACCCGGCTCGGCAAGACCGTCTTCGACCTCAAGGACGTGACCGTACAGGCCGGGCCGAAGCTGCTGCTGAAGCATGTGACGTGGCAGCTCGGACCCGGCGACCGTATCGGCCTCGTCGGTGTGAACGGCTCGGGCAAGACCTCCCTGCTGCGGGCGCTGGCCGACGCCGCGTACAGCGAGGGCGAGCGGCAGCCCGCGGGCGGGCGGGTGGTGGTCGGCAAGACCGTGAAGCTCGCCTACCTCTCGCAGGAGGTGTCCGAACTCGACCCCGCCCTCAGGGTGTTGCAGGCCGTACAGCAGGTCCGCGACCGCGTCGACCTCGGCAAGGGACGCGAGATGACGGCCGGTCAGCTCTGTGAGACCTTCGGCTTCAACAAGGAGAAGCAGTGGACGCCGGTCGGTGACCTGAGCGGTGGTGAGCGCCGTCGGCTGCAACTCCTGCGGCTGCTCATGGACGAGCCGAACGTCCTCTTCCTCGACGAGCCCACCAACGACCTCGACATCGAGACCCTCACCCAGCTCGAGGACGTCCTCGACGGCTGGCCCGGCTCGATGGTCGTGATCTCCCACGACCGGTTCTTCATCGAGCGCACGACGGACAAGGTGTACGCCCTCCTCGGCGACGCCACGCTGCGGATGCTGCCGCGCGGGATCGACGAGTACCTGGAGCGGCGGCACAGGATGGAGGAGTCCGTGGCGGCCCGGGTCTCCGTGGTGTCCCCGGCCGAGAAGCCTGGCATCTCCTCCGCCGACGCCCGCGCCGCCAAGAAGGAACTCCAGAAGATCGAGCGGCAGTTGGACAAGATCTCCCAGAACGAGAAGAAGCTGCACGACCAAATCGCGGCGAACGCCACGGACTTCGGGAAGGTGGCCGAACTGGACGCCGACCTGCGCGAACTGGCCACCGAGCGCGAGGACTTGGAGACGCGTTGGTTGGAGCTCGCAGACGAGGCGTGAAGGGTGCGTGAAGGAGCGTAACGAGGGCATCACGGGCCGGTCCTCCCTTGGGAACAGGGGATGGACCGGCCCTGAGTTCGAGCGCTGCATGGTGATAGAAAGGGCCGTCTGAGAGCAGTCTGAGCACTGCCTGAACTGTCTGAGTACGACGCTGAGTACAAGTCCGTGTTCACTACGTACTTCTAGGCGTGGCTAAAAATCAGTGATGAAGGGGGAACGCGCTGATGTCTCAGCCGCCCAACCAGCCGCCGCAGGGCGGGTTCGGAGCTCCACAGGATCCGGGCGGGCAGAACCCTCCGGGCCAGGGAACGCCTCCGCCGCCCGCGCAGCCGCCGCAGGCTCCACCGCCTCCGCAGGGCGCGCCGCAGACGCCGCCGCAGGGCGGAGCCCCGGGGACGCCGCCCGCGCCGCAGCCCGGTTACGGCTACCCGCAGCAGCCCGGCCCGTACAGCCAACCGGGTCCGTACGGCGGCCAGCCCGGCCCCTACGGACAGCCGGGACCGTACGCCCCGCAGCCCGGCCCGTACGGTCAGCCTCAGCAGCCCGGCCCCTACGGTCAGCCCGGTTACGGCTACCCGCAGCAGCCCCAGTTCCCCGGCCCGCCCGGCACCCCGCCGGGTGGCGGCTCGCGCAATCCCTTCAAGGGCAAGCCCGCCATCATCATCGGAGCCGCGCTGGCCGCCGCCCTCGTCATCGGCGGCACCGTGTTCGCGGTCTCCGGCGGCGATGACGGCGACAAGGAGCCTGCCGCCAAGAAGAGCGACGCCCCACCCACCCCGGGCGAGGACCCGATCAACCCCGGCGACGGTGACGGCGACGGCGGCGAGGACCCCGAGGACCTCAACGCGGGCCGCCAGGCGGGCGAATCGAAGGTGCTCTGGTACAAGGAGGGGCCCGACGCGCCCGGTTCCGGTGCCGACGCCCCCGGTATGTGGATCACCGACAAGGTCGCGGTGAAAGCCGCGTACAAGCAGGTCTTCGCCTACAACGTCGGCGACGGCAAGCCGTCCTGGCCCGAGATCACGCTGCCGCAGGAGATCTGCGCGGTCACCGAGCAGAAGACGGCCGACGACAAGATCGTCGTCGCGTACAAGGCGGGCACCAAGGACACCGCCGACTGCAACCAGCTGATGGAGATCGACCTCAACACCGGCAAGAAGGGCTGGACCGAGGAGGTCCCGGAGGGCGACCTCTTCGACAGCAGCCTCTCGGTCGGACTGACCGTCACCGGCGACACGTTGGTGGTCGGCCGCGGGCAGTCGGGCGTCGGCTACGACGTCGCGACCGGCGACAAGAAGTGGGAGAAGAAGAGGTACGGCTCGGCCTGCTTCCCGTCCGCGTTCGCGGGCGGCAGCAAGCTGGTCGCCGTCTCGTCCTGCGCGGCCGGCTCCGACAACGAGCACGACGAGGTGCAGGAGCTCGACCCGGCGACCGGCAAGGCCAAGTGGACCTGGAAGGTCCCCAAGGGCTGGCAGGCCGCGCGGGTGTACTCCCTCGACCCCGTCGTCATGTACCTCACCAACGAGGACAAGAAGCAGTGGAACATCTCCACGCTCAACAACGGCACGGTGACCGCGCAGGTCGACATCGACGAGTCCTTCGCGCCGGAGTGCGGCTGGGCGATCTTCTCGCGTGATCTGCAGGGCTGCCAGGGCGTCGCGGCCGACAAGGACACCCTCTACCTGCCGACCGACGCGAAGACCGGCGCCAACGAGATCGTCGCGATCAACCTGGCGACCGGCAAGGAGAAGTGGCGCACCAAGTCCCCGCTGGAAGAGCGCATGCAGCCGCTGAGGATGGACGGCACGAACCTCCTCGCGTACGTCGAGCCGTCGTACGACTCGGGCGGCCGGATCGTGTCCATCCCGACGGGGAGCGGCTCCCACACACCGAAGAAGCTGCTCCAGAACCCGCAGGGCACCGCGGACATCGAGAGCGGCTTCTACTCGAAGGCCGTGGACTACGTGGACGGGCGCTTCTACATCTCCACAACCCGGCTGACGGGCAAGGACGATGCGCAGGAAAAGCTGATGCTGGCCTACGGCAAGTGACCCGCCGCTCGTCCCGTCCCGCACCTTCTCCTTTCCTTCTCCGATTTTTCCGAGGTATCCCGTCATGAGCCAGCCGCCGCCCCCGCCGCCCAACCAGCCGCCGCAGGAAGGCGGTTCAGGCGCCCCGCAGGACCCGCCCCCGAACGGCTTCGGGGCTTCGCAGAGCCCGCCACCCGGTGGTTTCGGCACCCCGCAGGCTCCGCCGCCGAACGGCTTCGGGGCGCCCCAGGACCCGCCCCCGGGTGGTTTCGGCGCCCCGCAGAGCCCGCCGCCGGGCGGGTTCGGCGCGCAGAACCCGCCGCAGGGCACCCCGCCGAACCCCGGCTACGGCTACCCGCAGGCACCGCCGCCCCCGCAGGCACCCGGAACCCCGCCCCCGACGACCCCGCCGCAGCCGTACGGCTACCCGCAGACGCAGCCCCCGGGCCAGCCCGGTTACGGCTACCCGGGCCAGCAGCCCCAGTACGGCTACCCGCAGCCCTCGACGATGCCGCTCCAGCCGCAGGCGCCGGGCGGCGGACGCAAGCTCAACGCCCAGCTGATGATCATCGTCGCGGCCGTTCTGGCGATCGGCCTCATCGTCGGCGGCGGCGTCTGGTACGCGTCGACGAACAGCGGCGACGACAAGCCCGACGCCTCCGGTACGTCCGGCGGCACCGGCGGCGAGGAGGGCAAGGGCGACACGGGCAAGGAGGCCCCCGACGGGGGCGGCTCCGAGAAGGTGCCGTCCAGCACCAGCGCCAAGGTCCTCTTCCAGATACCCCAGCCCGAGGTGCCCGACGACGAGGTCTGGAGCGTGGCGGGCTCCTGGCTGACGGACAAGGTGTACGCCAAGGCGAGCCTCAACGAGGTCATCGGCTACGACCCGGCCACCGGCAAGGAGACCTGGACGATGCCGCTGACGGGTCACACCTGCGCGGCCTCTCCCGAGGTCACCAAGGACGGTGTGTCCGTGGTGATCGCCGAGCCGTCCAAGCGCAGCAAGACCAACAAGTTCCCGGGGTGCAGCGAGGTCACGGCCTTCAACCTGAACACCGGCGAAAAGCTCTGGACCAAGTCCGTGGGCGACGGCAGCGAGAAGGCCAAGTTCGAGGAAGCCAGCATCACCGGCACCACGGTCGCGGTGGGCGCGGGACTCGACGGCGGCGCAGGCTTCGATCTCACCACCGGCAAGATCCTGTGGCAGCCGAAGGTCGAATCGTGTGAGGACCTCGGCTACCGCGGCGGCGAGCAGCTGGTCGCCGTGCGCAAGTGCGGTGAGTACGGCGAGGAGAAGTTCGAGGTCCAGCTGCTCAACCCGAAGGACGGCAGCGTCCAGTGGACGTACAAGCTCCCCGCGGGCCTCGACAACGCCAAGGTGATCTCCACCAAACCGGTCGTGTTCGGTGTGGACTCCGGTGAGATCACCGCGTCGGGCGCCACGGACATCTTCTCGCTCGATGAGAGCGGCAAGCTGCGTACGAAGATCACGCTGGAGGACGGTCGGTACGAGCACGACTGCGGCGTCGGCAAGGTCCACGACTGCAAGGGGATCACCGTCGGCAACGACAAGCTCTACGTCCCGACGAAGCAGCACGACGGAACGAAGGAGTTCAGCCGTACCAACGAGGTGATCTCCTTCTCGCTGGCCAGCGGCAAGACGGCGGGCGACCGCGCCGACGCCGGTGACGGCTACGAGATCTTCCCGATCCGGATGGACGGCGGCAACATCATCGCGTACAAGCAGGGCCCCTACGACAAGGGTTCCGAGGTCGTCTCGATCAACGGCGGCAGCTTCAAGCAGACCACGCTCCTGGTGACCCCGGCCTCCGAGCAGGTCCGCAACGCGATCAGCAGCATGGTCCCGAAGACGTCCGAGCTGCTCTACACGAACGGCCGCCTCTTCATGGGCAAGGACCTGATCAGCAAGCCCACGTCCTCCTTGGACGCGGAGAAGTACACGGCGGTCGGATTCGGCGCGCAGTAGGGCGCAGGGCGATCGGCAGACGGCCGTTTCCGGTCGTACGACGATCAACGCGTCCCTACGTGGATCAAGGCCCCGTCCCTGCTCAGGGACGGGGCCTAGTCTTGTCCCCGATCGTTTCCTCGCTCGCTCGCGAATGCGAGGAATTTCGGCAATCCGGGACACTTCTGACCGGTAGGGGAAGCGCAACGTCGAACAAGCGTGTAGCTTCCGGGGATGGAGAGCCGGGGGGCTCCTGTCCATGGGGGACCAGTTGGGGACCTGGGGGAACTGGGGGGTTGGGCTCGATGGGTGTGCGGCTCATGGTGGTCGATGACCACCGTCTGCTCGCCGAGGCGTTGGCCTCGGCACTGAAGCTGCGTGGACACCGCGTACTCGCCGCGGCGGCGCCCGCCGCGGGGGCGGCGGAGCTGGTGATCACCAGGGCACCGGAGGTGTGCCTGATCGGCACGGCGACGCCCGCCGAGCCGGGCATCTTCGACCCGGTGGTGAAGATCAAGCGTGAGCGCCCGCAGGTGGCGGTACTGGTCCTCGGTCCGGTACCGAACCCACGCGGAATCGCCGCCGCCTTCGCCGCCGGCGCCTCGGGCTACGTACGGCACGACGAACGCATCGAGGGCGTGGAGCGCGCCATCATCAAGGCCCGCGCGGGAGAGGCGGCGGTCGCCCCGCAACTGCTCCAGGGCGCCTTCAGCGAACTCCTCAACCCGGCCGCCCAGCCGGACGACGAGGGCCAGCGCCTGCTGCAGATGCTCACGCCGCGCGAGGTCGAGGTCCTGGTCCGGGTCGCGGACGGCGAGGACACACGGCTGATCGCGGCCGGTATGGGAATCGCGCCGAGTACCGCGCGTACGCACGTACAGCGGGTGCTGATGAAGCTGGGCGTGGGGTCACGCCTGGAGGCGGCGGCCCTGGCGGCGCGCACGGGGCTGCTGGACCGGGCGGGACCGGTCAGCGAACGGCTTCCGGAGCCGCCGGGGCCGGAGTGAACTCCGGCCCCGGGCAGGGGTGTTACTCCGTTTTGGGTCGTCGCTCCGCATCGTCCGGCAGGGGGACGTCCGGCGGGGGCGGCGTGGGATTCAGCTTCAGCCACACCAAAAAGAACACCCCCAGGCCGAGCATCCCCAGCCCCGTCCACAGGTTGATGTTCACGCCCTCCGCCTTGTTCAGGTCGGCGTCCGAGACCGTGAGGCCGGCGATCGTGACGATGACGCCGTAGATCACGAAGAGGCCGCCGATGATGCGGCGGATGTCGAAGAGGCGGGCGGCGGTCGCGGACTTGCGCTCCAGTTCCTCGACCTCGTGCTGGTACTCGTAGTCGCTCATGGTGGTGCCTCAGCTCCGCTGGTTCAGAAGGAGTCAGAAGGAGAACGGGACGTAGCAGAGTGCGGCCAGGGCGATCGCTCCCCAGCCCAGCAGGGCCGGCTTGCGGTACCAGGCCTCGTCGCCCGCGGCGGGCGGCTCGTCCATGCCGGGGGAGCGGGTGCCGTACACCAGCCCCTGGAGCTCGGCCTCCGGCTTCGGTGCCGTGAAGAGCGTGACCGCGAACATCACCACCGCTCCGGCGACGAAGCCGGCGATCGCCGAGACGAAGTTGGCGCCCTGGTCGGAGGGGATGTCGATGACGCCCTGTTTGTAGATCACGAAGTAGTTCACCATCGCTGCCGTCGTGCCCACGAGCAGGCCCCAGAAGCCGGACTTCATGGACGCCCGCTTCCAGAACAGGCCGATGATGAAGACGACGAACATCGGCACGTTGAAGAAGGAGAACAGCGTCTGGAGGTAGCTCATGATGTTGGAGAAGGACGACGCCAGGAACGCGGTGCCGATCGAGGCGAGTACGCCGATCGCGGTGATCAGCCGGCCGAAGCGCAGGTAGTACGCGTCATCGCGGCCCTTGACCACGTACTTCGCCCAGATGTCGGACGTGAAGACCGTGTTGAAGGAGGAGATGTTGGCCGCCATGCCCGCCATGAACGCCGCCAGCAGACCGGTCACCGCGATCCCGAGCACGCCGTTCGGCAGCAACTGTTCCATCAGATAGGGGATCGCGTCGTTGTAGGTGAGGTCGGAGTCGGGCGTGCCGATGTTCGGGACGAGGGCGGCGGCGATCAGGCCCGGGGTCATCACCACGAAGACGATGAAGATCTTCGGGAACGCGGCGATCAGCGGCGTCCGCCTGCCCGCGCTGAGGTTCTTCGCCGACAGGGCGCGCTGCACCTCGGCGAAGTTGGTCGTCCAGTAGCCGAAGGAGAGGACGAAGCCGAGGCCGAGCACGATGGTCAGCCAGTTGGCGCCGAGCGGATTGTCGTTGCCGATGCCCGTACCGCCCCACGCCGTGACGAAGTCGGCGCTGTGGCTCTGCGTGAGCGAGTCGGTCAGTCCGTCCCAGCCGCCGACCTTCTTCAGGCCGAGGAGGGTGAGCGGGATGAGCGCGGCGAGGATGACGAAGAACTGGAGCACCTCGTTGTAGATCGCTGAGGACAGACCGCCGACGGTGATGTACGCGAGGACGAAGAAGCCGGCGACGACGATGGACACCCACTCCGGCCAGCCGAGCAGCGCCTCGACGACGATCGCGAGGGCGTAGAGGTTGACGCCCGCGATGAGGATCGCGGCGAAGGCGAACAGCACCGAGCTGAGCAGATGCGCCGACTTGTCGAAGCGCAGCAGCAGGAACTCCGGTACGGAGCGCACCTTCGACCCGTAGTAGAAGGGCATCATCACCAGGCCGAGGAAGACCATGGCGGGGATGGCGCCGACCCAGTACCAGTGCACGGTGTACGCGCCGTATTGTGCGCCGTTCGCCGCCATGCCCAGGATCTCGGTGGCGCCCAGGTTGGCCGCGACGAACGCGAGACCGGTGACCCAGGCGGGCAGGGAGCGCCCGGAGAGGAAGAAGTCGAGGCTCGTTTTGACTGACCGGCGGGCGGCGAAGCCGATGCCTAAGACGACGACGAAGTAGATCGCCAAGATCGTGTAGTCGAGCCAGTTGGTCGGGAGTCGGAGTTCTTGAGCCAGATGTGTGGGGGGCAGATTTGTGGGGGTCTGCATGAGAACTCGCTTCGTTGCGTGCACAGATCAGAGCGGAAGCTACGCCTCCAGCTTCAAGAAATGAACAGCCGTTATGGGGTTCTTTGTTTGATTGTGATGTTGACTGGCGTGGGGACTTGTGGTTTGTTGTGTTCAGTTCTGTTTGATGGGTGTGCCCAGAGGAGCCCCACAGTGAAGAAGACCTCGACCCGGCTGGCCGACGGTCGTGAGCTCATCTACTACGACGCGCGTGATGACGCGGTCCGTGACGCGGTCGACCGCAGACCGCTCGACGCGACCGTCACCACATCCCAGGTGCGCCGCGACCCGCTGCTCGGCGACTCGGTCGCGATCGCCTCGCACCGCCAGGGCCGCACCTACCACCCGCCGGCGAACGAATGCCCCCTGTGCCCGTCCGAGGGCGACCGCCTCAGCGAGATCCCGGACTCCTCGTACGACGTCGCCGTCTTCGAGAACCGCTTCCCCTCCCTCGCCGGCGACTCGGGCCGCTGCGAGGTGGTCTGCTTCACCTCCGACCACGACGCGTCCTTCGCGGATCTGACGGACGAACAGGCCGGGCTGGTCCTGGACGCCTGGACCGACCGCACCGCCGAGCTGTCCCATCTCCCCTCCGTGGAGCAGGTCTTCTGCTTCGAGAACCGCGGCGCCGAGATCGGTGTGACGCTCGGACATCCGCACGGCCAGATCTACGCGTACCCCTTCACCACCCCTCGTACGGCCCTGATGCTGCGCTCGCTCGCCGCGCACAAGGAGGCGACCGGCGGGGAGAACCTCTTCGACGACGTGGTCGCCCGCGAACTGTCCGACGGCGACCGGATCGTGCTGGACGCCGAACACTGGGTGGCCTTCGTGCCGTACGCCGCGCACTGGCCGTACGAGGTGCACCTCTACCCGAAGCGGCGGGTGCCCGACCTGCTGGGGCTCGACGAGGACGCCCGCACAGAGTTCCCTCAGGTCTATCTGGAACTCTTGAGGCGCTTCGACCGGATTTTCGGCGAGGGTGAGCCTCCGACGCCGTACATCGCCGCCTGGCATCAGGCGCCGTTCGGCACGCTGGAGGAGTTCGAGGGAGTCAGCCGTGACGACTTCGCGCTCCACCTGGAGCTTTTCACCATTCGCCGCACTTCCGGCAAGCTGAAGTTTCTCGCGGGTTCCGAATCCGGCATGAGCGTGTTCATCAACGACGTGCCGCCGGAGACCGCGGCCCAGCGACTGCGAGAGGTAGCGAGTTCATGAGTGGGAAGTACCTGGTCACCGGCGGCGCGGGTTACGTCGGCAGCGTGGTCGCGCAGCATCTGCTGGAGGCAGGCCACGAGGTCGTCGTCCTGGACAACCTCTCGACCGGCTTCCGCGAGGGCGTCCCGGCGGGTGCCTCCTTCATCGAGGGCGACATCCGGGATGCCGCCAAGTGGCTGGACTCCTCCTTCGATGCCGTGCTGCACTTCGCCGCGTTCTCGCAGGTCGGCGAGTCGGTCGTAAAGCCCGAGAAGTACTGGGAGAACAACGTCGGCGGCACGATGGCCCTCCTTGAGGCCATGCGGTCGACGGGCGTCCGCAAGCTCGTCTTCTCCTCCACGGCTGCCACGTACGGCGAGCCGGAGGAAACCCCCATCGTCGAGACCGCGCCGACGGCACCGACGAATCCGTACGGCGCCTCGAAGCTCGCCGTCGACCACATGATCACCGGTGAGGCGGCGGCGCACGGCCTGGGCGCGGTGTCGCTGCGCTACTTCAACGTGGCGGGCGCGTACGGCAGTTGCGGCGAGCGGCACGACCCCGAGTCGCACCTCATCCCTCTCGTCCTCCAGGTCGCCCAGGGCAGGCGCGACGCCATCTCCGTCTTCGGCGACGACTACCCGACGCCGGACGGCACCTGCATCCGCGACTACATCCACGTGGCGGACCTGGCGGAGGCCCACCTGCTGGCCCTCACGGCCGCCAAGGCCGGCGAGCACCTGATCTGCAACCTCGGCAACGGCAACGGCTTCTCGGTCCGCGAGGTCATCGAGACGGTGCGCCAGGTGACCGGGCACCCGATTCCCGAGGTGGCCGCTCCGCGCCGGGGCGGCGACCCCGCGGTGCTGGTGGCCTCGGCGCGGACGGCCCGTGAGCGGCTCGGCTGGAACCCGTCCCGCGCGGATCTCGCGGGGATCGTGGCGGACGCGTGGGCGTTCGCGCAGAACGCGTCGAAGGAGCAGTAGGTGGGCGTACGGGAAGGCTTCGAGGAGCTGTACGGGGCGGCCCCCGAGGGCGTGTGGGCGGCGCCGGGCCGGGTCAACCTGATCGGCGAGTACACGGACTTCAACGAGGGTTTCGTGATGCCCCTCGCGCTGCCGCACACGGCGGTGGCAGCGGTCTCGCGCCGCGACGACGGCGTCCTGCGGCTGCACTCGGCCGACATCGAGGGCCCGGTCGTCGAACTGCACGTGGACGAGCTGGCGCCGCGGACGAACACGAGCTGGGCGGCGTATCCGGCGGGCGTGGTGTGGGTCCTGCGCGAGGCGAGCCACACGGTGACGGGCGCGGACATCCACCTCAGTTCGACGGTGCCGACGGGCGCGGGCCTGTCGTCCTCGGCCGCGCTGGAAGTCGTGACGGCGCTGGCCTTGAACGACCTGTTCGAACTCGGCCTCACTCGGCCCGAGTTGGCCCGTGTCTCCCAGCGCGCGGAGAACGACTTCGTCGGCGTCCCCTGCGGCATCATGGACCAGACGGCCTCCGCCTGCTCCACCGAGGGCCACGCCCTCCACCTCGACTGCCGTGACCTCTCCATCCGCCAGATCCCCTTCGACCTGGCCGCCCAAGGCCTTCAGCTGCTGGTCGTCGACTCCCGCGTGAAGCATGCGCTGGGTGACGGGGAGTACGCGGAGCGCCGGGAGGGCTGCGAGGAGGGCGCCCGGCAGCTCGGCATCCCGTTCCTCCGGGACCTCCCGTACGAGGACCTGGACGCGGCGCTGACCCGCCTGTCCGACGAGCGGGTACGCCGCTACGTGCGCCACGTCGTCTCGGACGACCACCGTGTGGAGCAGGTCATCGCGCTGCTGGACGCGGGTGACGTACGAGCGATCGGTCCCGTCCTGACCGACGGCCACACTTCCCTGCGCGACGACCTCCGCATCTCCTGCCCGGAGCTGGACCTGGTCGTCTCCACGGCGAACGAGGCCGGTGCCCTGGGCGCCCGAATGACAGGCGGCGGCTTCGGCGGCTCGGCGATCGTCCTCGTCGAGTCCACGGACGCGGAAACGGTCACCAAGGCGGTGGAGGAAGCGTTCGTGGCGGCGGGCTATACGGCGCCTCGGGTGTTTCCGGCGGTGCCTTCGGCGGGTGCGCGGCGGGTGGGTTGAGCTTCAAACGCCGGACGGGCTGAAAACAGCCCCTCCGGCGTTTGAGGAGCGGGGGTTCGGGGGCTGGCCCTCGAAACGGGGTCTGGGGCGGAGCCCCTGTCACCCCAACCGCTTCGTCAGCGTGTACTCCGTGATCCCCGGCGGATAGTCGGGGATCACGCACACCACGTCGTAGCCCCGCTTCCTGTAGAACTCGGGCGCCTGGAAGTCCCAGGTCTCCAGGCGGGCGGCACCGCAGCCGCGTTCCGTCCGGGCCAGGTGTTCGGCCCGGGACAGCAGGTGGGAGCCCAGGCCCGTGCCGCGGTGGGGTTCGTCGACCCAGAGGTACGTCACGTGCAGCCAGGTCGCCCAGGTGTGGCCGACCAGGCCCCCCGCGAGCTCGCCCCGCTCGTCCAGCGCCCACAGGTGGAGCGGAAGCTCGCGTTCATCGGGGGTTCCGCGGAGGGCACGGAGTACGGGAGAGGCCGCCGTGTTGGCGTCCCGGAGGCGGGAACGCAGCAACTTGCTGAACTCTTTGTCGACTCCTGTCTCAATGCGAAACATACGCCTCACCATAAACGTGCCGGACAATCAGTTCTGCAAATCCTCTTCCACTCCCGCTGCCCGGCCTTACTCTGTGAGCAGCACCGGTGGGGGCCGGTGTTGATCAGGGGGCGAGAGAAGTCGGGTACGACGCCCGGAGTGGGGGTAGCAGTTCCAGCACGGCGGCGGCCGTGCGGCTGCGGCTCCCCGTCCCGGGGTCCTCGGGGTCCCGGAACACTCCGGGCGCCGTACCTGCGTCGGTCGTCCCCCGACCAGTGGGGGTTTCAGTGGTTCGCATCCGTGTCCTGGTCGTCGACGACCATCGCATCTTCGCCGAGTCGCTCGCGGCAGCTCTTGCCGCCGAGCCCGACGTCGACGTCTCCGCAGCCGGCAGCGGTCCCGCCGCGCTGCGCTCCATGGAGCGCGCGGCGGCGGAAGGCCGCAGATTCGACGTGCTGCTCGTCGACGCCGATCTGGGCGGCAATGTGCCGGGCGTCCGCCCGGCCGTACCCGTGCACGACAACAACGAAGAAGGCCTGGTCGACGGCATCTCCCTGGTCGCGGGCGTCCGCTCGGGCCAGCCCGGTGTCCGTATCGTCGTCCTCGCCGAGAAGGACGACCCGCGCCGCGCGGCCCTCGCCCTGCAGGCCGGAGCCTCGGGCTGGGTCGCCAAGGACTGCTCGCTGTCCCGGCTTTTGACGGTCATACGAGGCGTACTGCGGGACGAGACGCACCTTCCGCCCGCCCTGCTCACGGGCGTGCTGCGCGAGCTGACCGCCGCCCGCAAGCACCGCACCGAGAGCGAGGAGCTCGTGGAGTCCCTCACGCCGCGTGAGCGCGAGGTGCTGCGGTGCATGGTCGCGGGCCTGGGGCGCAAGGCCGTCGCCGAGCGCCTGTTCCTGTCCCCGCACACCGTCCGTACGCATATGCAGAACGTGCTGGGGAAGCTGGGCGTCCACTCCACCCTCGCCGCCGTGGCACTCGCCCGCCGTGCCGGGGTCGGGCCGGTCGACCTAGCCGGGGATGTTGTCGAACGGGGCGGTCAACTGGCGTAGCAGCCCGGCCAGTTCACCGCGCTGCGCAGTGCTGAGCTCCGCCAGGATCGCCCGCTCCTGGTCGAGGAGTCCGGCCAGCGCCTGGTCCGCGCGGTCCCGCCCCTCGTCGGTCAGCCGCACCAGCACGCCCCGGCGGTCGTTGGGGTCGGGGAGGCGCTCCACCAGGCCCTTCTTCGCCAGCCGGTCGATACGGTTCGTCATCGTGCCGGACGTCACCAGGGTCTGGGTCAGCAACTGGCCGGGGGAGAGCTGGTACGGAGCCCCAGCCCGCCTCAGCGCCGTCAGGACGTCGAACTCCCAGGGCTCCAGGCTGTGTTCGGAGAACGCCAGACGGCGTGCGCGGTCCAGGTGTCGGGCCAGCCTGCTCACCCGGCTGAGCACTTCCAGCGGCTCCACATCGAGGTCCGGGCGCTCCCGGCGCCACGCTGCGACCAGTCGATCGACCTCGTCCTCCATGGCGATCAGTGTAGTGGTTGTGTCGATGTGAAGTCTCTTGACGTCAAGATAGTTGGGGTGTGAGCCTGGAGATCCGTTTCGGTCGCTTCAAGGAGGCCCACCCGTGCCCGCAGCCGGTCGTTCAGTCGCCCCCACCTGGGACCCGAGCCAGTACCTGCGTCACGCGGACCATCGCGCCCGCCCCTTCGTGGACCTCCTGACCCGCATCCCCTCCCTGCCCACGGACCCGCCCCGCATCGCCGACCTCGGCTGCGGCCCCGGCAACATGACCCGCCTCCTCGCCGACCGCTGGCCCACCGCGCACATCACCGGCCTCGACAACTCACCCCAGATGCTCGCCCGCGCCGAACTCCTCGCCGGCCCCACACCGGGCGGCGGCCACCTCGACTTCACCGCCGCGGACGCCGGGACCTGGGCGCCGACAGAGCCGTACGACCTGATCGTCAGCAACGCCACCCTGCAGTGGGTACCGGACCATATGGCCCGCTTCCCCGCCTGGGTGGACGGCCTCGCTCCGGGCGGCACCTTCGCCTTCCAGGTGCCCGGCAACTTCGACGCACCCAGTCACCGACTGATGCGCGAACTCGCCCATTCCGCGCGCTGGAAGAGCCGTCTGGCCGAAACGCTCCGCCACGACGACGCGGTCCACGAACCCGCCCGCTATCTCCAGGCCCTCACCGACCGCGGCTGCGAAGTCGACGTCTGGGAGACGACGTACCTGCACCTCCTGACGGGCGAGGACCCGGTCCTGGACTGGGTGAAGGGGACGGGGCTGCGCCCGGTCCTGACGGAGTTGGGCGAGGAGGCGGAGTCCTTCGTCGCCGAGTACCGCACGGCCCTCCGTGCCGCGTATCCGGCCGGGGAACGGGGCACCGTGTTCCCCTTCCGTCGCATCTTCGCGGTGGCGCGGAAGGCGGATGCCTGAGGCCGCCGCGCCGAAGCGGCGGCGCTCCCGCGCCCCGGCCTGCGATGTTGTGCAGAATATTGACGGCAACTAAATCTACGCCTACCTTCGCCGGTGTCCCTCCCCCCGCTCAAGGGAGACCGCGATGCCCCAGTCCCCACCCGCATCCCCAGCACCACCCCAATCCCCCGAATCCAGGCGCCAGTTGCGACGCGTCGCGCTGTCCGGGCTGCTCGGCACCGCCGTCGAGTTCTACGACTTCCTCGTGTACGGAACCGTCGCCGCCCTCGTCTTCGGGGAGCTGTTCTTCCCGGGAGCCGACCCCGCCGTCGGCACGATCGCCGCGTTCGGCACCTTCGCCGCCGGTTACGTCGCCCGGCCGCTCGGCGGCATCGTCTTCGGACACTTCGGCGACCGGCTCGGCCGCAAGTCCATGCTGTTGCTGACCATGGGCCTGATGGGCGGCGCCAGTTTCCTCATCGGCGTGCTGCCCACGTACGACACCGTCGGTGTCTGGGCGCCCGTCATGCTGATCACCCTGCGCGTCGTCCAGGGCCTCGCCATCGGCGGTGAGTGGGGCGGCGCCACGCTCATGGTCGTCGAGCACGCCGGTCAGCGGCGGCGCGGACTGTGGTCCAGCTTCACGCAGATGGGAGCCCCGCTCGGCTCCCTGCTGTCGTCGCTCGTGGTCACGCTCGTCGTCACGCTGCCCAAGGACGAGTTCGCCGCCTGGGGCTGGCGGGTGCCGTTCCTGCTCAGCGTCGTGCTCCTGGGCGTCGGCCTGTTCGTACGCCTGAAGGTGGTCGAGAGCCCGCTGTTCGCCGAGGTGAAGAAGGAGCGGAAGGAGGCCCGGCTGCCCGTGGTGGACGTACTGCGTCGGCCCCGCGCGCTGCTGCTCGCCTGCTGCGTCGGCATCGGCGCCTTCACCGCCCAGTCCCTGCTGACCAGCTACATGATCGCGTACGCCACCGGAATCGGCTACGCCCGCTCGCAGGTGCTGACCGCGCTCACCGTCTCCGCCTGCGTCGCCCTCGTCGTACTGCCCTGCGCCTCCGCCCTGTCCGACCGCATCGGACGCCGCCCCGTCGTGCTCACCGGTGCCGTCGCCTCTGCCGCGCTGGCCTTCCCGGTGCTCGCGCTGGTCGACTCGGGGTCGCCCGGGCTGCTGATCCTCGCCATCGCCCTCGGTCACGGCGTCGCCCAGTCGATGATGTACGGCCCGCTCGGCGCCCTGCTCACCGAGATGTTCGGCACCCGCGTCCGCTACACCGGCGCCTCCCTCGGCTACCAGCTCGCCACCCTCGTCGGCGCCGGCTTCTCCCCGATGATCGCCGGAAGCCTGGTCGCCGCGGACGGCGGCAGCTCCACCTCGATCGCCCTGCTGCTGTGCGGCGGCGCCACCGTCACCGCACTGACCGTGTGGTTCCTGCGCGAGACCCACCGGGATTCCCTGGCCGACGCCGAGCCCGGAACCAACACCCCCCACACCCCTGCACCCAAGGAGCAGATGACCTCGTGATCACCCCCACCCGCACCCGCGCCCGTACGTCATTAACGCGCCGGACCGCTCTCGCTCTCGCCGTCCTGCTCGCCGCCTCCGCCGCCCCCACGGCCTCCGCGTACGCCGCCGGAACCCCCGCCGAACACATCGAGGGCACCCTCCCGTCCGGCGCCAAGTACCTCATGGACAAGCCCGCGAACTGGAACGGCACCGTCCTCCTCTTCAGCCACGGCTACCGGCCCGCCGGCTTGCCCCTCGCCGGCCAGAACGCCTCCGACGACGCCACCAAGGCACTCCTCCTCGACCAGGGCTACGCGCTCGTCGGCTCCTCGTACGCCACCAACGGCTGGGCCGTGACGGACGCGGTACCCGATCAGCTCGCCACCCTCGACGTGTTCACCGCCCGCTTCGGCGAGGCCCGGCGCACCATCGCCTGGGGCCAGTCGTACGGCGGCCTCGTCACCACTGCGATCGCCGAACGGCACCCCGGGCGCATCGACGGCTCGCTCGCCATGTGCGGCCTCGTCCACGGCGGCGTCGCCAACTGGAACAACACCCTCGACCCCGTCTTCGCCCTCAAGACCCTGCTCGCGCCCGGCTCCTCCGTCCAGCTGACCGGTTTCGCCGACCAGGCCTCGGCGACAGCCGCCGCCGGCACCATGGGCAAGACGGTCACCGACGCCCAGGCCACGCCCGAGGGCCGCGCCCGCATCGCCCTCGCCGCCGCACTCCACAACATCCCCGGCTGGAACGACCCCTCGCAGCCCGAGCCCGCCCCGGACGACTGGAACGCCCAGCAGGCCAACCAGTACCAGGCCCTCCAGGGGATGCTGGGCAGGCCCGCGTTCAGCTGGCGCCAGGAGGCCGAGAGCCGGGCGGGCGGCAACATGTCCTGGAACACCGGCGTCGACTACACGAAGATGCTCAGCCGGTCCTCCGTCTACAAGGAGGTCACCGAGCTGTACAAGGAGGCGGGCCTGTCCCTGAAGAAGGACCTGGGCGCCCTGAACCGGGCCCCGCGCATCAGCGCCGACCCCGCCGCCGTCGACTGGATGAGCCGCACCAGCTCCTTCACGGGCAAGCTCCGCAAACCGCAGCTCACCATCCACACCACCGGCGACGCCCTCGTCCCCGTACAGGTCCAGAGCGCCTACCGCAGGGCCGCCACCGCCGCGGGCTCGGCACCGCTCCTGCGTCAGGCGTACGTCGACAACCCCGGCCACTGCTCCTTCAGCCCGGCCGAGCAGTCGGGTGCTCTGCACACCCTGGAGAAGCGGCTCGACAAGGGGCGCTGGCAAGGCACGGATCCGGCATCGCTCAACGCCACCTCCGCCGCGGCCGATCCCACGACCCCGGCCCGCTACATCCCGTACCGGCCCGCTCCCTACCCCCGCCCGTACGACCTGGCACATCCCGGCGACGGCCGGTGACAAGCGCGTACGGCCGCTCGTGACCTCCCGCGCACGGGCGGCCGTACGCTTACCGCTGTGGAGGACGACAACCTGGACACGACGGACACGCCGCCCGAGGCCCCCGACACCCCGCAGTTGCGCCCTCAGTCGCTCGTGCTCGCCTTCTTCGGCAACCACGTACTCGACGAGGGCGAGCTGTGCGTGTACTCGGGCAGCATCATCGACGTACTCGCCCGGGTCGGGACGGGCGAGCAGGCCGTACGGTCCACGCTGACCCGCATGGTCAACCGGGGGCTGCTGCGGCGTCAGCGCGAGGGCCGCAAGATGTTCTTCGGACTGACCCCGCAGACGGTACGGATCCTCAAGGACGGCGGCCAGCGCATCTGGCGGGACGGCGCGGTCAACGAGGACTGGGACGGCACCTGGACGCTGCTCGGCTTCTCCCTTCCCGAGTCCTGGCAGCGCCAGCGCCATGACCTGCGGTCGCGGCTCACCTGGTCGGGGTTCGGCGCGCTGTACAGCGGGCTGTGGATCGCGCCCGGCCGCGTCAGCGTCCACGACATCGTCTCCGAACTCGGCCTCACCGCCCACGTCAAGATCTTCCACGCACAGGCCGACGAGGCGACGGACATCGGCGCGATGATCTGCGAGAGCTGGGACCTGGAGAGCGTCGCGGCACGATACGCCGCCTTCGACAAGCGGTGGGCCGGCGGCACCGGCGTCACCCCCGCCGACCCCATGGCCACCCGCCTCCGCCTGGTCGCCGAATGGCTGCGGATCATACGCACGGACCCCCGGCTCCCCGTCCAGCACCTGCCCCCGGAGTGGCCGGCCCGCCAGGCCCAGGAGACGTTCCGACGCATAGCGGAGGAGACGGCGGGGTCCGCTGCGCGGATGGCGGGGGAGCTGCTGGAGACGGTGCCGCTGCGCTCGGCTTGAACGGTTTGGCCCGGTGGGCGGGTGCGGGTTGTTTGTGGTTGCTCGCTCCCCCACTCTCGGCTGCTCCCCCAGTGCCTTAAGGGCCTGGGGGGACCCCAGAGCGGGGGGATCCCCAGAGCGGGGGTCCCCATCGCGGCGGAACCGCAAATCGACACAGCCCCGCGCCCCTTACAGGGGCGCTTCAGTGGCGGTTTCGTTATTAGCGAAGCCATCCCCCAGCTATTAGATGCCCCCTTTCGCTTTCAGTCGACTGGTCGAACGTATGCCTCGCACCGCCTGTCACTTCGGTGTGAATTCAGCTTGCTTTGCTAGGTTCGAAGCCGCAGGTGGGTCTTTGACCAGGAGATTTTCTTTCTTGCTGCCGTTTTCCGGTGGCGGACGCCTGCCCTGCCGCTGTTTCCGCGGAGCGGCTCCGCTTGCTGAAAGGAATTCTTCGGTGGCACTCAGACTCCGGATTGTTCGCGTGAAGTCGAGAACGTCGTGAAGATCGCTTTCCTGATCAACAACGCGTACGGAATCGGCGGTACCATCCGCTCCACGGCGAACCTCTCGGCCGCGTTCGCCGACCGCCACGACGTCGAGGTCGTCAGCGTGCACCGCGTACGGGAGGAACCGGCGCTCCCCTTCGACCCGCGCGTACGGCTGACCTCGCTGATCGACATGCGCGAGGACAGCCCGGGCTACGACGGCGCGCACGAACTCACCCGGCAGCCCTGCACGATGTTCCCCGGCGCGGGCGCGGCCATGTACACGTCGAAGCTGCCGTTCACGGCGCTTCAGGACAAGCGCATCGGCGGCTACCTCAAGGACACCGACGCCGACGTGGTGATCGCCACCCGCCCGGACCTCAACGGCTACCTCGCCCGCGACGGCCGGCCCCGCTACCTGCGGATCGGCCAGGAACACCTGAGCCTGGCCACCCACCGCGACCCGCTGCGCGAGTACCAGAACAAAGCCATCGCGAGCCTCGACGCCTTCGTCACCGTCTCCGAGGCGGACGCCGCGCAGTACCGCGCCGCACTGCCCGAGGTGACGACACGGATCATGTGCGTACCCAACGGCGTACGCACCCCGGCCGTCCTCCCCTCCTCCCTGGACTCCGGCATCATCGTGGCGGCCGGACGTCTGATCCCCGTCAAGCGGTACGACCGGCTGGTCTCGGCCTTCGCCGAGGTGGCCGCCGAGCATCCCGGCTGGACCCTGCGGATCTACGGACGCGGGCCGAGGAAGGCGAGGCTGCGGGAGCAGATCGAGCGGCTCGGGCTGTCCGACCGTGCCTTCCTCATGGGACCCGTGTCGCCCATCGAGACCGAGTGGGCCAAGGGCGCGATCGCGGCCGTCTCCTCCGACATGGAGTCCTTCGGCATGACGATCGTCGAGGCCATACACTGCGGCGTCCCGGTCGTCGCGACCGACTGCCCGCACGGACCCGGCGAGATCATCACCGACGGCCAGGACGGACTGCTCGTACCGCTCTCCGGCGACGTCGACGCATTCGCCGACGGACTCAAGCGCCTCGTCGCGGACCCCGAACTGCGCCGCACAATGGCCGCAAGCGCCCAGGAGAAGGCCGCGACCTACGCGCCCTCCGTCATCGCCCGCCGCTACGAAGCGCTCATCGACGAACTGTCCCGCAAGCGCCGCCGCACCTGGACCGGCGGCGGCGCAGCCCTGATCCGGCGCCTGAGCCGCACCGTCCGGCCCCGCCCGGCAGCGCGCACCGCCCTCCCGGAGAGCCCCCCACCGCCCGCCGCACACGCCCGCGCGACAGCGGAAGGCGGACTGACCGTCCTGCTGGACACGGCCGAACTGCCCGCCGGACCACTGGACTTCGTCCTCCGGCTGCGCCGCGACCCGGAAAAGCGGGAGGTCCGCCTCCCCGTGCTCCCGGATCCGGACTCCCCGGACACCGGCGCCCGCGTCACCCTGCACCGAGCCGAGCACAGCCTCGCCGAGGGCCGCTGGGACTGCTACGTCGCCCCGCACGGCACCGGCTCCGGCACCCGTAAGCGCCTGACCGCCCGGCTCGTCGAGCAGGCGGCACTGCTCCAAAGACCGCTCACCGTCCGCGACCCCGACGGTGTGAGCGCGTGGATCCCGTACACCACCGCCGACGGCTTCCTCGCCCTGCGCACCTGGCTGCGGCCCGCCCACGCCGAGGTCGAGCGGATCGAGGCGGGCGAGCGGTCGGTGTCCGTCACCGTCGCGCTGCACGGGGCTGCCGGCCTCGCGGGAGGAGCCGGAGTCACGGTGCGGGCGGTGTCCCGGACGGAGCGGGCGTACGACTTCTCCGTGCCCGCCCGTACCGTGGGCGCCGACAGCCTCCGCCTCACCGTCCCGTACGAGGAGGTCATGGCGCGGCGCACCAGGGAACAGGATCTCTGGGATCTGCGGCTGTCCACCGACGACGGGACCGTCCCGGTGGGCCGGATCGGCGGGGACATCGTGGGGCGCAAGAAGACGGATGTGGTGCCGGCGGTCGTCCTCGACCACCCGCAGCGGGGCAGTACCCGCGTCAGGCCGTACTTCTCCGCCACCAACGACCTGTCGCTGAGCGCCCGAGACATCGCGGACAACTGAGGCCCAGCTGACTGGCCGACCCCGCCGCAGCCTTGGTGAAGTCCGGTGCGGTACCGCGCCCCTGAGAAGAGGGGGCCGCAGGCCCCTCTTCTCAGGGGCGCGGGGCTGTATCACTATGCGGCTCCGCCGCGCGGGCGCGACCAGCCACAACGAACCCGCAGCTTCGAACCGCCAAACCCAGCGGAGCGCTCAGCTTTTGCGGTGCCCGATGAGGCGCGGCTTCGCCTCCAGTCCGTCAAGCCCGTGCCAGGCCAGATTCACCAGGTGGGCCGCCACCTCGGCCTTCTTCGGGCGCCGTACGTCCAGCCACCACTGGCCGGTCAGGGCGACCATGCCGACCAGGGCCTGGGCGTACAGCGGCGCGAGCTTCGGGTCGAAGCCGCGGCTCTTGAACTCGCGGCCCAGGATGTCCTCGACCTGTGTCGCGATGTCGGAGATCAGCGAGGCGAAGGAACCCGTGGACTGGGGGATGGGGGAGTCACGGACGAGGATGCGGAACCCGTCCGTGTACTCCTCGATGTAGTCGAGCAGCGCGAACGCCGCCTGCTCGCACAGTTCGCGGGGATGGCCGGCCGTGAGCGAGCTGGTCACCATGTCCAGCAGGCACCGCATCTCACGGTCCACCACCACCGCGTACAGACCCTCCTTGCCGCCGAAGTGCTCGTACACCACCGGCTTGGAGACCCCGGCCTTCGCCGCTATCTCCTCCACCGACGTGCCCTCGAAGCCCTTGGTGGCGAAGAGCGTGCGGCCGATCTCCAGGAGCTGCTGGCGTCGCTCCGCCCCCGTCATCCGGGTCCGGCGCGCTCGCCGCGGCTTTTCGTTGCTGGGTGTGCTGGAGTCGGCCACGCCGTCAATCATGCCGCCTCGGCGGTCTCCTGCTTACCTCGGGAGCGCTTCGCCTCCGGGTCCCGGCGCGAATCGATACGCGAGCGTGACGGCCAGCGCACGTCGTACGCCCAGCCGAGCTGCTCGAACCAGCGGATGATCCGCGCCGAGGAGTCCAGCTGACCGCGCTCCACACCGTGCCGGGCGGACGTCGGATCGGCGTGGTGCAGGTTGTGCCAGGACTCGCCGCAGGACAGTACGGCCAGCCACCACACGTTGCCCGAACGGTCACGCGACTTGAAGGGACGTTTGCCCACCGCGTGACAGATCGAGTTGATCGACCAGGTGACGTGATGCAACAGCGCCACGCGAACGAGTGAGCCCCAGAAGAACGCCGTGAACGCGCCCCACCAGGACATCGTGACCAGGCCGCCGACCAGCGGCGGGATGGCCAGGGAGAGCATCGTCCAGAAGATGAACTGGCGGGAGATCGCACGAATCGCCCCGTCCTTGATCAGATCCGGCGCGTACTTCTCCTGCGGCGTCTGCTCCTCGTCGAACATCCAGCCGATGTGCGCCCACCACAAACCCTTCATCAGAGCCGGAACGGTCTCGCCGAAGCGCCACGGCGAATGCGGATCGCCCTCGGCGTCGGAGAACTTGTGATGCTTGCGGTGGTCGGCGACCCAGCGGACCAGCGGGCCCTCCACCGCCATCGAGCCCATGATCGCGAGTGCGATCCGCAGCGGGCGCTTGGCCTTGAAGGAGCCGTGCGTGAAGTAGCGGTGGAAACCGATGGTGATGCCGTGGCAGCCGAGGTAGTAGAAGAACACCAGCAGGCCGAGGTCCAGCCAGCTCACTCCCCAGCCCCAGGCCAGGGGCACGGCCGCGAGCAGCGCGAGGAACGGGACGGTGATGAAGAGGAGGAGCGTGATCTGCTCGATCGAGCGCTTCTGCTCCCCGCCCAGCGTGGCAGAGGGGATCGAGGAGTCGTTGTTCGCCTTCGGGGCGTCGTCGATCACATCGGAGCTTGTGGTCATGGGGCGTCCCCTGTGGGGTTCGTGGATTGAGACGATGCCGGATGTACGGGCCTACGGGTGCGTATGTCATGCCTACGGTTCCGTAACCTACGGCGTCGTAAGTATGGCAGCGCCCAGCCCGGCGGCAAGAGGCCGAGAGTCTGCGCCTCCGTATCGAGACCTATCCTGGAATCGGTCGGACAGCGCGGTCCGCTCTGTTTCTTAACTTCCCTGATGCCCTCTTGCTATGCGGCGCCCGCCGCCGCAGGCCGACGGGTTCCAGGGGGTCCTCACTCAGCCGAGCCTCAGACGTCCTTCACCACTGCAAGGAGCCGCACCTGTGAGCAGTGCCGACGACCAGACCACCACGACCAGCAGTGAGCTGCGCGCCGACATCCGCCGCCTGGGCGACCTGCTGGGCGAGACCCTCGTACGCCAGGAGGGCCCCGAGCTCCTCGAACTGGTCGAAAGGGTGCGCCGCCTCACCCGCGAGAACGGCGAAGCCGCCGCCGAGCTGCTGCGCGGCACCGAACTGGAGACCGCCGCCAAGCTGGTCCGCGCCTTCTCCACGTACTTCCACCTGGCGAACGTCACCGAACAGGTACACCGAGGCCGCGAGCTGCGCGTCAGGCGGGCCGCCGAGGGCGGACTCCTCGCCCGTACCGCAGACCGGCTCAAGGACGCCGACCCCGAGCACCTGCGCGCGACCGTACGGAACCTGAACGTTCGCCCCGTCTTCACCGCCCACCCCACCGAGGCCGCCCGCCGCTCCGTCCTCAACAAGCTGCGCCGGATCGCCGCCCTCCTCGAGACACCCGTCATCGAAGCGGACCGCCGCCGCTACGACACCCGTCTCGCCGAGAACATCGACCTCGTCTGGCAGACCGACGAACTGCGCGTCGTACGCCCCGAGCCCGCCGACGAGGCCCGCAACGCGATCTACTACCTCGACGAACTCCACGCCGGCGCCGTCGGCGACGTCCTCGAGGACCTCACCGCCGAACTCGAACGCGTCGGCGTCGTCCTCCCCGACGAAACCCGCCCGCTCACCTTCGGCACCTGGATCGGCGGCGACCGCGACGGCAACCCCAACGTCACCCCCCAGGTGACCTGGGACGTACTGATCCTCCAGCACGAACACGGCATCAACGACGCCCTGGAGGTGATCGACGAACTCCGCGGCTTCCTCTCCAACTCCATCCGCTACTCCGGCGCCACCCAGGAACTGCTGGACTCCCTCCAGACCGACCTGGCGAACCTCCCCGAGATCAGCCCCCGCTACAAGCGCCTCAACGCCGAAGAGCCCTACCGCCTCAAGGCCACCTGCATCCGGCAGAAGCTGGAGAACACCAAGCAGCGCCTCGCCAAGGGCACCCCGCACGACGAAGGCCGCGACTACCTCGGCACCTCCGAGCTCCTGCGCGACCTCACACTCATCCAGACCTCCCTGCGCGAACACCGCGGAGCCCTCTTCGCCGACGGCCGCATGAACCGCACCATCCGCACCCTCGCCGCCTTCGGCCTCCAGCTCGCCACCATGGACGTACGCGAACACGCCGACGCCCACCACTACGCCCTCGGCCAGCTCCTCGACCGGCTCGGCGAGGAATCCTGGCGCTACGAGGACATGCCGCGCGAGTACCGGCACAAGCTGCTCGCCAAGGAACTGCGCTCCCGCAGGCCCCTCGCACCGACCCCGGCCCCCCTGGACGCCGCCGGACAGAAGACCCTCGGGGTGTTCGGAACGGTCAAGCGGGCCCTCGAGGTCTTCGGACCCGAGGTCATCGAGTCGTACATCATCTCCATGTGCCAGGGCGCCGACGACGTGTTCGCCGCAGCCGTCCTCGCCCGCGAGGCCGGACTGATGGACCTGCACGCCGGCTGGGCGAAGATCGGCATCGTGCCCCTCCTCGAGACGACCGACGAGCTGCGCGCGGCCGACACCATCCTCGAAGGCATGCTCGCCGACCCCTCCTACCGGCGGCTCGTGGCACTCAGGGGCGACGTCCAGGAGGTCATGCTCGGGTACTCCGACTCGTCCAAGTTCGGCGGCATCACCACCTCCCAGTGGGAGATCCACCGCGCCCAGCGACGGCTGCGCGACGTCGCCCACCGCTACGGCGTACGCCTCCGCCTCTTCCACGGCCGCGGCGGCACCGTCGGCCGCGGCGGCGGCCCCACCCACGACGCGATCCTCGCCCAGCCCTGGGGCACCCTCGAAGGCGAGATCAAGGTCACCGAACAGGGCGAGGTCATCTCCGACAAGTACCTGATCCCCGCGCTCGCCCGGGAGAACCTGGAACTGTCCGTAGCTGCCACCCTCCAAGCCTCCGCCCTCCACACGGCCCCCCGCCAGCCCAGCGAGGCACTGGCACGCTGGGACGCCGCGATGGACGTGGTGTCGGACGCCGCCCATGCCGCATACCGCCGCCTGGTCGAGGACCCGGACCTTCCCGCGTACTTCTTCGCCTCCACCCCCGTCGACCAACTCGCCGACCTGCACCTCGGCTCCCGGCCCTCACGACGGCCCGACTCCGGCGCGGGCCTCGACGGACTGCGCGCCATCCCGTGGGTGTTCGGCTGGACCCAGTCCCGACAGATCGTGCCGGGCTGGTTCGGCGTCGGCTCCGGCCTGAAGGCCCTGCGCGAGGCCGGCCTCGACAGCGTCCTGGAGGAAATGCACGAACAGTGGCACTTCTTCCGCAACTTCGTCTCCAACGTCGAGATGACCCTCGCCAAGACGGACCTGCGGATCGCCCGCCACTACGTGGACACCCTCGTCCCCGACGACCTCAAGCACGTCTTCGAGACGATCGAAGCCGAACACGAGCTGACCCTCCGCGAGGTCCTGCGAATCACCGGCGAACAGGAACTCCTGGACGCCCAGCCGGTCCTCAAGCAGACCTTCACCATCCGAGACGCCTACCTGGACCCCATCTCCTACCTCCAGGTCGCCCTCCTGAAGCGCCAACGCGACGCCGCCGCCTCCGGCGCGGACCCGGACCCACTCCTGTCACGGGCACTGCTGCTGACGGTGAACGGCGTGGCGGCGGGCTTGCGCAACACGGGGTGAGGCCACGAACGCCGGACGGGCTGATTTTCAGCCCGTCCGGCGTTTGAGGACGAGGCCGTTCAGGCCGATGCGGGGGTCTGGGGGCGCAGCCCCCAGCGGGGTCCAGGGGCGGAGCCCCTTGGTACGGGACGGGTAAGGGCGGCGGGGGCGAAAACCCTCACAGAGCGACAAACGCCGCCGTCAGCAACGTCAACCCCGCCCCACCCAACGCCCACGCAAGTCGTGGCAGCCGCAGCCCACCCGCCACCACCAGCGAAGCAAGAAGCAACGCACCGCCGAGCGGCACCCACGCGTACAGCAGCCCACCAGGCCCCGCACGCACCACCTCATCGCTCCCCGGCTTCACCACCACCGCGTACGTCTCGCCCTTCTTCGCCACAACCGTGCTCGAGATCGTGACCCGCTCACGCGCAGTGGACCCCGCCGACACCGGCGCATACGACCCCGTACAGCGATCATCCCCACACCGAGTGACCGTCATCGTGCCCTGCTCACGCCCCTTGGTGAGCATCACATGCTGCGCGGTACCCCACGAGGCCCAGACACCGGCGATCAACAGAAGCACCGCGACGGTCCCCATCGCCGCGAGCCGCCCGAACCGCAGCGCAGTACCCGCGCTCGGGCGAGAGGTAAGGGCAGACATGGCCGCGATCCTTGGCCATGGCCCAGCACTCGGTCAACTCCGACTAGCTCACACTGGCGGACAAGTCAGGAGTTGTACGTACTCTGCGCCCGCTCCAGCCCATCAATCACCAGACACTCCACCGCATCGGCCGCCCGATCCACGAAGTAACCCAGCTCCTTGCGCTCCGCAGCCGCGAAGTCCTTCAACACGAAATCCGCGACCTGCATACGCCCCGGAGGCCGCCCGATACCGAACCGCACCCGGTGATAATCCGAACCCATCACCTTCGTCATCGACTTCAGCCCGTTATGACCGTTGTCGCCACCACCCAGCTTCAACCGCAGCACGCCATAGTCGATGTCCAACTCGTCATGAACAGCAACGATATTCGCGACCGGCACCTTGTAGAAATCCCGCAGAGCGTTCACCGGACCACCCGACAGATTCATGTACGACATCGGCTTGGCCACCACCACCCGCCGACTGCCCGGCCCCGGCGGCCCAATCCGCCCCTCCACCACCAGAGTCTGCGCCTTCCCGGCCCGCTTGAACTTCCCCCCGACCCGCTCAGCCAGCAGATCAGCCACCATGAACCCCACGTTGTGCCGGTTCATCGCATACTCGGGCCCCGGATTACCCAGCCCCACCACCAACCAAGGGGCGCCGGCGTCGCTCGTCACGTCCATGTCTCCTTCATACGCGCCGACCGCCGCTCCCGGAGGAACGGCGGCCGGCAAAACGACGACAGTGCAGGATCAGGCCTCCGCAGAAGCAGCCTCGCCCTCGCCCTCCTCCGTCGGCTCCTCCGCCTGCGCGGCCAGAACCTGGAGAACAACCGCGTCCTCGTCGATCGCCAGCGTCGTACCCTCCGGCAGCGGGACGTCCTTCGCCAGAATCGAGTCACCGGCAGCCAGGCCCTCGATGGACACAGTCACCGACTCCGGAATGTGCGTGGCCTCCGCCTCGACCGGCAGCGCGTTCAGCACGTGCTCGACAAGGAAGGCACCCGGAGCCAGGTCGCCCTCGGTGTGCACGTAGATCTCGACATTGACCTTCTCGCCACTACGCACAAGCAGCAGGTCCACGTGCTCCAGGAAACCCTTGATCGCATCACGCTGAACGGCCTTCGGAATCGCCAGCTGCTTCTTGCCCTCGATCTCAAGAGCCAGCAGAACGTTCGGCGTACGCAGCGCCAACAGCAGATCGTGACCCGGCAGCGTCACATGAACCGGGTCGCCACCGTGGCCGTACAGCACACCGGGAACCTTGCTCTCACGGCGGATACGACGCGCCGCACCCTTGCCGAACTCGGTACGGGGCTCGGCAGCGAGCTTCACCTCGGCCATGCTCATCACTCCTCGTAGAAAAGGGGAAACGGAGTCACCCGGCCAAACAACGGCCTGCTACGAAGAGCGCGTCGATTACGGACCGCCGTACCAGCGCCTTCACAACGCCGTACGGCCTCCCTCGCCGAGCAACTGTGACAGCTTACGCGGCAGGAAGGCCGTAC
Organism: Streptomyces yerevanensis; assembly: GCF_000716805.1. NCBI lineage: Bacteria > Bacillati > Actinomycetota > Actinomycetes > Kitasatosporales > Streptomycetaceae > Streptomyces > Streptomyces yerevanensis. The sequence continues at coordinate 73,554 of NZ_JNWJ01000025.1, forward strand.
CAGAAATCGATCTTCAGACCCGAAACCGGCTACTCAACCCGGCAACTCGATCCGGTCTACTGGTCGTCGAACAGGCTCGTCACCGAACCGTCCTCGAACACCTCACGCACCGCACTCGCGATCGTCGGCGCGATCGACAACACCCTGATCTTGTCGAGCTGCAACTCACCCGGCGTCGGCAGCGTGTTCGTGAAAATGAACTCACTGACCCTCGAGTTCTTCAGCCGATCCCCGGCCGGACCCGACAACACCCCATGCGTCGCCGTCACGATCACATCCTCCGCACCATGCGCGAACAACGCGTCCGCCGCAGCGCAGATCGTGCCACCCGTGTCGATCATGTCGTCGACCAGCACACACACCCGGCCCTCGACATCACCGACCACCTCGTGCACCGTGACCTGATTCGCCACATCCTTGTCACGACGCTTGTGCACAATCGCCAGCGGAGCACCCAGACGATCACACCAGCGATCCGCCACCCGCACCCGACCCGCATCCGGCGAAACCACCGTCAGCTTCGCGCGATCCACCTTCTTGCCCACATAGTCCGCGAGCAGCGGCAGCGCGAAGAGATGATCCACCGGACCGTCGAAGAAGCCCTGAATCTGGTCCGTGTGCAGATCGACCGTCAGGATCCGGTCCGCACCCGCCGTCTTCATCATGTCCGCGACCAAACGCGCCGAAATCGGTTCACGCCCCCGGTGCTTCTTGTCCTGACGGGCGTAACCATAGAACGGCACAATCACCGTGATGCTCCGAGCGGAAGCCCGCTTCAGCGCATCAATCATGATCAACTGCTCCATGATCCACTGATTGATCGGAGCCGTATGGCTCTGAATCACAAAGCAGTCCGCACCACGCGCCGACTCCTCGTAACGGACATAGATCTCACCGTTCGCGAAGTCAAAGGCCTTCGTCGGAACAACCCCGACACCCAGCTGCTCGGCGACCTCCTCGGCAAGCTCGGGGTGGGCGCGGCCGGAGAAGAACATCAACTTCTTCTCGCCGGTCGTCTTGATCCCGGTCACAGCACTGTCTCCTCAGAGGTGTCTCAGCCGGCCGTCAAACAGTGACCACAGCTGGGTATGCGGATGTGCACCTATCACGGTACGCCGTCACAGACGCGCCGAATTCCGGTCAGCTCTCGCCCTCAGCCTCCCGAGAAGCCGCCTCCGCCGCCTTCGCAGCCGCGCTCCCCGGACGCTTCCGAGCCACCCAACCCTCAATATTCCGCTGCTGGCCACGGGCCACAGCCAACGAACCCGGCGGCACATCCTTCGTGATCACCGAACCCGCCGCCGTGTACGCACCATCCCCAACCGTGACAGGCGCCACAAACATATTGTCCGAACCCGTCTTGCAATGTGAACCCACAGTGGTGTGGTGCTTGGCCTCACCGTCGTAGTTCACGAAGACGCTTGCCGCACCGATATTGGAGTACTCGCCGATCGTCGCATCACCCACGTAGGACAGATGCGGAACCTTCGTCCCCTCACCGATCGACGCGTTCTTCGTCTCGACGTACGTCCCCACCTTCGACTTCAACCCCAGCCGAGTACCCGGACGCAGATACGCAAACGGCCCCACACTCGCCTCCGGCCCCACCTCGGCACCATCCGCCACCGTGTTGTCCACCCGAGCACCCGCACCAACCGTCGTGTCCTTCAGACGACAGTTGGGACCGACCTCCGCACCCTCGCCCAGATGCGTGGCACCGTGAAGCTGCGTCCCCGGATGCACGATCGCGTCCTGCTCGAACGTCACCGTCACATCGACCCACGTCGACGCCGGATCAACCACCGACACACCGGCCAGCATCGCCCGCTCCAGAAGCCGGTCGTTCAGAATCCGGCGCGCCTGAGCCAACTGCACACGGTTGTTGATCCCCGCGATCTCACGATGATCACCGGCCACCGAAGCCCCCACCCGATGCCCAGCCTCACGCAGAATGCCAAGGACATCCGTGAGGTACTCCTCACCCTGACTGTTGTCCGTACGCACCTTGCCCAGCGCATCCGCGAGCAGCCGGCCATCGAAGGCGAACACACCCGAGTTGATCTCACGGATCGCACGCTGCGACTCGGAGGCGTCCTTGTGCTCGACGATCGCCGTCACAGCCCCCGAGACCCCGTCACGCACGATCCGCCCGTAACCGGTCGCATCCGGAACCTCGGCGGTCAGCACGGTGACGGCATTCCCGTCGGCGGTGTGGGTCGCGGCGAGCTCCTGGAGGGTCTCGCCACTGAGCAGCGGAGTGTCCCCGCAGACGACGACCACGGTCCCGTCGACCGCACCGCCCAACTCCTCCAGCCCCATCCGTACGGCATGCCCGGTGCCGTTCTGCTCCGCCTGCACAGCCGTACGCACGCCCGGATCGACCTCGGCGAGATGCGCGGTGACTTTCTCGCGGGCGTGCCCCACGACGACGACCAGGTTCTCGGGCTCCAACTCGCGCGCGGCGGCAAGCACATGCCCCACAAGGGAACGGCCACAGATGTCGTGCAGGACCTTCGGTGTGGCCGACTTCATACGGGTGCCCTCACCCGCTGCAAGAACGACTACGGCTGCCGGGCGAATGGCGCTCACGGGTTTTGCCCTTCGGCTTCGATGACTGCGATGTCTGATGTCTTTGGGGTGCGGACATCGGCAGGATACCGGGGCGTTGTGCGGGGGAAATGTGAGCGGGGCCTGACCCCGTTTTCTTGGGGCAGGCCCCGAACCGAGAAGGGCTCCCCCGCCAGGACTCGAACCCGGACAGATGGCACCAAAAGCCACAGTGCTGCCAATTACACCACGGGGGAATAAAGCCGACCAAACCGGACATTCGGCTAGGTCGCCGTGTAGGCACCCAACACTATGCCGTACCAGGCGCCTTCCACGCGACGATACAACTCGGCGCTCTTGGCGACGTAGATGACCAAGCAGCCGCGGTAGGCGTCGTTCGTGTTCTTGCGGACAGTTCGAGGGTTGTGCTTCTTCAGAGTGGCTCGGCTGAACACGGACACGTCGACGCCCACGATGTCGGCCCAGTACTTCTCGGCGGCTTCCACGTCGGCGGTTTCGTGAATGCTGACCCGAAGGGTCAAGCGATCCCGCGACACTTCGAGCAACTCCAGCCAGCGCAGGAAAAGCTTGATCATGTTGGGGTCGCTGTTGATGAACTGCAGGACCTCAGCGCGCCGGTACGGCTTGTCCTTGGAGCCCTCGGCCCAGTACAAGCCGACACCGAGGAGGAACAGCTCGCGATCGGAGAGCTCGCCGACCGCCGCGGCTGCCGCCCGCTTGGTTTCCTCGCGCTCGCGGTCCTGAGAAGCGCGCAGCCGTGCGAGCCCCGCGTTCATGCGTGCTCGCTGTTCCTCCGGCGTGCACTTGGGTTCCGGGTGTGGCAGATCCCGTACCCATAGCGAGACCGAGCTCTTCGAGCAGCCCAGTTCGGCCTGGATCTGGTTGTACGTCCAGCCCTGGAGTCGTAGCTGTCGGGCCTTCTCGCGGAGGTCGTCCTTGGCCCTGGGGCGCTTCGTCCATTCCGGAGGCGGCTCGCCCTCTACGAGGCGCTGGAGGATCTCCTTGTTGTGAACCTGAAGCTCGTCCTGGATCTGCCGAAGGCTGTAGCCCTCGCGCCGCAGCGCGATCGCCTGCTCCCGCAGCCCCTCGAAGTCGGCGTACTTGCCGTATGCGTGTGCCATGGGCATACCTTCAGGCCCGAATAGGGGCGTCCGGACCGAAACCGTGTGCGGTTCGCCAGTTCGAGGGATTTCTGCCGTTTTCGCTCCTGTTCGATTGCGGTATGTGGTGTAGGCCAGTGCGGGAAAGTCACCGGAAAAGGTGGGGTGGACGCCCGTAGGCTGGAGGTATGACCACGACGGGGGAAGACCACACCGCGGCCGGGACGGGGCCGTGGTGGTGGGTGCGGTGGCGGAGTGCGTGGCTCGATGGTGGGCTCGCGTTGGTGTCCGCTGTCGAGTGTGCGTTCCAGGGGGTTCCGTTCGCGCGGGATGCGGGGTTGCCGGAGGCGGTGGGGGTCGTTTTCGGGCTGTTGGCGGGGTCCGTGCTGCTGTTTCGGCGTAAGTGGCCGATTGCTGTCGTTCTTGTCTCGATCGCGATCACGCCTGCCGCGATGGGTTTTCTGATGGGGGTCGTGGGGCTTTACACGCTGGCGGCGTCGGAGTTGCCGCGGCGGATCATCGGGGCGTTGGCGTCGATGTCGATGGTCGGGGTGCTGATCGTCGCGTATGTGCGGGCGCATCAGGGTGTGGTGCGTGGCGAGGTGGAGTTCGGTGAGTGGGCTGTGCCGTTCTTGTCGCTGACGACTTCGCTGGGTCTGACGGCGCCGCCGGTTCTTCTTGGTTTGTATGTGGGGGCGCGGCGTCGGCTGATGGAGAGCTTGCGGGAGCGGGCTGACTCCTTGGAGCGGGAGTTGCAGTTGCTGGCTGAGCGGGCGGAGGAGCGGGCTGAGTGGGCGCGGAACGAGGAGCGGACGCGGATCGCGCGTGAGATGCACGATGTGGTCGCGCATCGGGTGAGTCTGATGGTTGTGCATGCGGCGGCGCTTCAGGCTGTTGCGCGGAAGGATCCGGAGAAGGCGGTCAGGAACGCGGCGTTGGTGGGGGATATGGGCCGGCAGGCGCTGACGGAGTTGCGGGAGATGCTGGGGGTGTTGCGTACGGGGGACGGTCTGTCGCCTCGGGCGCAGCCGGTGCCGCTTGCGGCGGTGGGTGCGGCTGCTGCGGCGGCGGCGTCTCGGGTCGTCGATGACGAGGGTGGCGACGGGCCGTGCCTGGCCGATTTGGACGAGTTGCTCGGGCAGTCGGCGGCGGCCGGTATGGCGGTGGATCTGTCGGTCGACGGTGATTCGCGTGCGTATGCGCCGGAGGTGGAGCAGACCGCGTATCGCGTGGTGCAGGAGGCGTTGACGAACGTCCATAAGCATGCGGCGGGTGCGAAGACGCATGTGCGGTTGGCGCATCGTTCGGCGGAGATCGCGATGCAGGTGGAGAACGAGCCGCCGCCGGAGCCGGAGGCGGCTTCGGATGCGCGTCTGCCGAGTGGGGGGAACGGTTTGGTGGGTATGAAGGAGCGGGTTGCCGCGTTGGGTGGGGTGTTTGTGTCGGGGCCGACGGATGCGGGCGGGTTCCGGGTGTCCGCGGTGATTCCGGCGGAGGGCTGAGAGAGCCCCGGAGCCGGGCGGGTTCAGCCTGTCGTCAGGCGTACCGGTTCGATGCCCGAGAGGAGTCCGGTCAGGGCTTGGTCGATGTCGGAGCCCAGGTACCAGTCGCCGGTGTGGTCGAGCGTGTATACGCGTCCCTCGGCGTCGAGCGCGAGTAGTGCGCGGCTGTCGGATTCTTCGCCGAGTGGGCAGACCTCGGTGTCCAGGGCGCGGCCGAGGTCGGCGAGGGTGCGGGCCATGTGGAGGCCGTGCAGTGGGTCGAGGTGGAGGGGGGAGGGGGCGACCTGTCGGCCGGGTCCGGAGACGGGTACGTGGAGTCCGCCGAATTCCGCCCATGCTTCGACGGCTGCCGGGAACACGGCGTGTCGGTGTCCGGCGGGGGATTCGTGGTTGCGCAGGGCGTCGGCCCAGTATTCGGCCTGCTTTATGTCCCAGCGGCCTGGTCGCCATCCGGCGGCGCGCAGTGCGTGGTCGACGGGTGTGGGGAAGCGGGTGGTGGCGGTGGTGCGGTCGGCGTGCATGGGTCCTACGTTCGTCTGTGCGGTGTTCCTGGGGTGCTTATACGTGTACGTACGCGCGTGCGTGTGGGAAGGCTCACGTCTGTGATGCCGTGGGATCGATGATGCGTACGCCGAAGTGGGCGCTGAGTGCGGTGCAGGAGCGGCAGGGTGTGGCGAAGTTGCCGTGGAGGGGGTCGCCGTCTTCGCGGATGTAGCGGGCGGTGAGTTTGGCGTTTTTGAGGGTTTTGCGGGCTTCGCTGTTGGTCATGGGTTTGCGGGCGGCGCGTTTGGAGCGGGCTGTGTCGGCTGCGCTGAGGTGTCGGGAGATGAGGATTGTCTCGGCGCAGCGGCCGGTGAAGCGGTCGCGTTGGGCGCTGGTGAGGGTGTCGAGGAAGTCTCGTACGAGTGGGTGGAGTTCGGGTTGTTGGTCGCCGCGTGCGGCGGTGCCGGTGAGGGTGGCGCCGCGTACGGAGAGGGCGGCGGCGATGGTGGGGAGTATGCCGTCGCGGCGGTGGTGGAGGGCGGGTGCGTGGGGTCTTTCGGTGTTGCTCCAGCCGACCCGCGGGTCACCGGATGTGCCCGTCTGTGTGGCGTTCATGATCTTGTTTCCTCCCCATCCCCGCGGTGTGGCTGTTGTGGTCGCAGCCCCCGGGTGCGGGGACAGAGTGCCAAACTCCGTGGCTGGTGTGGAAGCGGAGTCCACCCGACACGCCTGTTCTTCGTCGCTCGGTCACGGCGGGGTGACGGCAGGTCACGGAGCCGTCGGGCCTGTGGGCCGGTGCGGAACCGGAGGCCCGGTGACCGGTGTCGTACAACCGCATAGGCTGTCGACGTCCGCGATCCAATCAGAACGCCGCAGGGGGCAACCGCCATGACGACAGGTCGGCTCGGGCAGCAAGCCGCGCCGCCGAACGCGGCTTATGCCGGGCAGGTCGTACATTTTCCGGATCCGGTCCGGGCCGCTCGTCATCCCAGGGGTGTGCGGGTCGATGAGTACGGCTATCCCGACTTCTCGGTCTATGCGCGTGCGGCGGCGGAGATCGCCGAGCCGCCCGAGGGCTTCGGTGTCGATGAGCTGCGGCTTACGGATTATGTGTCGGCGAACGCGGCTTTGGCGGCGACGGGGCATGACTTGTGGGACACCATTCCGGCGGTGGCGACTCCGCATGGCTGGACCTGGCATCACGTGCCGGGTTCGCGGCGTCTTGAGTTGGTGCCGGTCGAGGTGAAGGCCTTGCTGCGGCATCACGGTGGGCTTGCGACGGCGGCTGTCGACCAGGACAAGAGGGGTACGCGGCCGTTGCAGGAGACGCGGCCGGTGCATTTCGGGTTGCCGAAGACGTCGGTCGCGGTGTCCGAGCAGGAGGTGCAGGGTGTCGAGGAGGATCTGGGGTACCGGCTGCCGGGTGCCTATCGCTCGTTCCTGAAGGCGGCGGGCGGTTGTGCTCCGGTGGGGGCGGCGCTGGATGCCGAGTTGGGTCTGCTGGTGGATCAGCCGTTCTTCACGGTGCGCGACGAGGCGGCCGTGAACGATCTCGTGTACGTCAACAAGTGCCTGCGTGACCACCTCACCAAGGATTACCTGGGGGTGGGCTTCGTCCAGGGCGGGCTGCTCGCGGTGAAGGTGAAGGGTGAGCGGCTGGGGTCGGTGTGGTTCTGTGCGTTCGACGACGCGCGTGACCAGGACGCGTGGCCGCCGCCGGAGCGGGTGGAGCGGCTGTTGCTGCCTTGCGGTGATGACTTCGACCAGTTCCTGGGCCGGCTGGCGGGTAATCCGCCGGAGCTGGAGACCGTGGCGAACCTGATGGTGGACGGCGGCTTCGCGCGAGCCGTGTCCGTCTCTTCGGTGGGGGAGTGAACGTCCGATGGTGACCTTCGCGCAGGCGCAGGAGCGCGCGGAAGAGTGGATCAACGGTGATGTGGCCTCGTATCAGCATCGTGAGGTGCGGGTGCGGGAGTTCGAGCTCGGTTTCGTGGTCTGGGCGGAGGACCGGGCCGAGGGGCCGCGTTCCGACGGTGGTGCGCAGCGGCTGGTGATCGCGCGGGACAGCGGGGAGGCCACGTTGTGGCCTTCGCTGCCGGTGGGTGAGGTGATTCGCCGGTACGAGGAGGAGTACGGGTTGCCGGATGCGGCGCCTGAACCGGCGCCGGCGCCTCCGGCGCGGGTGGATCTGAACCAGACGTCGTTCCTGCTGACTCCCCCGGAGTGGTTGCAGGAGGCGGCGGATCGGATGGGGATTCCGGATCGGCGGGAGGGGTCGGGGGCTGGTTCGCTTTCGGGTTCCGCCGGTTCGCCTGCTGCGTCCGGTTCGGCTTCCCGTGCGTCCGGTTCATCCGGTTCGTCCTCGGGTTCGCCCGATGGGGCGGGGGCTCGTCCGGCTGCCGCCTCTGCTGACGTCGGGTCCGCCAACGGGGTGTCGGGGGGCGGGAGTTCGCGGCCCGGGATGTCGCCGGGCGGGTCCTCCGCTTCCGGGGGTGCTCCGTCGTGGCCGGCCGCCGGGGGCGGGTCCGAGCCGGGTTCCGGTGATGGTCCCGGTACGTCTTCCGAGGCGACCCCGTGGGCCGGGACCGACACCAATGCCGATGCGGGCGAGGACCGTTCGGTGCCGCTGCCCGCGACGGTGTTCGCACCGCCGCTGAGTGACGCCGACGACGGCCGTACGCCGCCGCCCACGCCGCCGGACGCCAAGACCGCCCTGATGCAGGGCGGCAGTCAGCTTCCGCGTACGGCGGTGTCCCCGGCGGTCGACGAGGAGCGGGGGTCGGGCGCGGCTCGGCCGGGTGCGGTTCCGGGTGCGCCGCCGCATGGCGCGCATGGTGCGCCGGGTACGCCGCCGCCGGGTGCTTCCCAGGGGGCGGGTGCGCCCGGTACTCCGCCGCCTGGTTCGTCGTACGGCTATCTGCAGGGGCCTGGTGCGCAGGGAGCCCCGCCTCCGGGTGCGCCCGGTACTCCGCCGCCCGGTTCCGCGTATGGCTATCCGCAGGGGCCCGGTGCCGTTCCGGGCACGCCGCCGCCCGCCGGACCGAATGCGCCGCAGCCGCCCGCCAGGCCCAACCCGCCGCAGCCGCCCGCTGGTTCGGGTGCGCCGGGGCGGCCGTTGGCGCCCCATGCCGGTGACATCGCCGACGCCGCGACCAGCAAGGCGCAGTCGCCGCCGCGTGGAGCGCGTGGCGGTGGCGCGAGTACGCCGCCTCCGCCGGGTGCGCCCGGGACGCCGGGGGCGCGGCCGGGGGGTACGCCTGCGCCGTCCGGGCCCGGTGCGCCGGGTGCTTCGGGGGGCGGTGGGTATGTGCCCACGCAGTTCGTCTCGCAGGTCGGTCCTGACGGGCCCGAGGGGCCAGGGGCGCCTGGTCAGCCGGGTGCGCCCGGGGGACCAGGCGCGCCGCAGCCGCCCGGTGCTCCCAACCCGCCGGGCGGTACGCCCTCGGGTGGCGTCCACCATGCGCCCACGATGTTCGCCGACCCGAACCAGCCCGGCGGCAGCTTGGGCGGCAGTTCCGGTGGCCCCAAGCCTCCGGGCCCGCCCGGTGCCCCCGGTCGGCCCGGCGCGCCGGGTACGCCTCCGCCGGGTGCCCCGGGTACGCCGCCCGGTGGCGTCCACCACCAGGCGACCATGCTCTCCGGCTCCGGCCCCGGCGCTCCTCAACCGCCCGGCGCTCCCGGCACCCCGGGTGCGCCCAAGCCGCCCGGCGCTCCGGGTGCCCCTGGTCAGCACGGCCGGCCCGGCGGCCCCGGAGCCCCGAACCCTCCGGGCGGCACGCCCTCCGCCGGCGTCCACCACCAGCAGACGGTGCTGTCCGGTCCCGGTCCCGCAGGCCCGGCTACGCCCCCGCCGCCGCAGGCTCCGGGGATGCCGCCGGGTGCGCCGCAGCACCCGACGCCGGGCCACCCGATGCCAGGCCATCCGACGCCAGGTCACCCGATGCCGGGCCAGCCCTCCATGCCGGGCCAGCCCTCCATGCCGGGCCCGGGTGGCGGGCCGACCCCCGGCCAGTCCATGCCAGGCCAGTCCATGCCCGGCCAGCAGCCCCCGGCGTACGGCTACCCGCAGCAGGGCCAGCCGACCGTCGGTCCCGGCTATCAGGCCGTACTCCGCTACCGCGCGCAGGACGGCTCAGAGCAGCAGCTCATCCGCCGTTCCGCGCCGGGCACCCCGCACCCGGAGTGGCAGATCCTGCACGAACTGCGCGCGATGAACGTGCCCCCGCAGCAGGTGCTTGAGCTCCACACGGAGCTGGAGTCCTGCGAGCTGCCGGGCGCGTACTGTGCGCGGATGATCCGCGAGAGCTGGCCGCAGGCGAGGATCACCAGCATCGCCCCGTACGGCACGGATCACGCGAGCCGTCAGCAGGGCATGGCCCAACTCCTCGCACATCAGGGCGAGTTGCACCAGGTCGCGGACGGGCCCGCCCGGCCGGCACCGGTGCGTGCGCCGTTGCCGCAGGTGCAGCCCGCGCCGCCGGTTCCGCCGGAGGCGATCGGTCAGGAGCTGGCGGCGGCGTTCGGGCCGGGGGTCTTCCGGTTCGACCAGGCGGCGGTGTCCCGGCAGGGCGTACCTCCGATCGTGGCGCACACCCTGGTCGTGGCCGGGCTGCCCATGGACATGAACCCGTTCTTCTGGGCCCAGGCCCAGCCGGGCCGTCCGGTCCCCACGCTCGCCGAACTGGCCCAGGAACGCGGGGTGCAGCCGGCTTCGGACGCGGGTTCGTACCTCGTCATGGGCAGCGATTTCGGCAAGGCGATCTGCGTCCAGTACGGCACGGCGAACATCGTGGCCGTACCGGTCGAGGCGGGTCCGGGCGGCGCACCCGTACCGCCGCAGTTCGTGAACACGGGGCTGCCGGAGTTCGCCCGCAGCCTGGCGCTCCTCGGCCGTATGTGGCGTCTTCGCTTCGGCCTGAACCAGGAGCAGGCGGGCCGCTGGACCGTCGACTTCCAGGCGGCGCTCGCCGCTCTCGACCCGCCGGCGCTCGGTTCGCCGGAGAGCTGGTGGTCGGTGCTGCTGGAACAGATGTGGGACGGCTTGCTCTGACGTCACCTTCTGTGAAGGGGCGGGCCCGGTCGATCGACCGGGCCCCGCGGTTACCGTCCCGAGCAGGTGGACGCGTACGCCGCGGAACTTTCGCAGGACCGCGACGCCGCGTGGGAACGGGCCGCCCGTCTGACCGTGCTGGCCAAGGAGATGGAGGCGGAGGCGCAGCGGCTGGCCGAGCTGGTGGCCGCGCTGCCTCCGCAGACGTACGAGAAGCTCGGCAAAGGTGCCGCGCAGATCTTCGAACTCGTCAAGGGGGAGGCGGCGGCCCTCCACGAGAACGCCCACCGGGAGGCGAGACGCATCCTGGAGGAGGCGGAGTCCGAGGCCGGCCGGGTTCGCGAGGCGGCACGGGCGGGAGCCGACGCGGTACGGGCCGCGGCCGACGAACGGGCCCGTCGGCGCTTGCTCGCCGCCCAGGCCGAGGCCGACGAACTGCGCATCGCCGCGCGCCTGGAGGCGAAGGAGCACCGTGGCGAGGCACTGGACGCGCTGCGCGACATGCGCCGGCGCTCGGAGGCGATGCTCGTCGAGCAGGCCAAGGAGCACGCCGACCGCCTGGAGGAGCTCGACCGTGCGACGGCGGAGCAGGAGGCCGCCCTGGACGCGGAGCACGTTCCGCTGCTGTCACGCGCCGAGGAGACCCTGGCCGAGGCCGAACGGGCCCTGGCCGAGGCCCGGGAGTCGGCCCGTCCCATCCAGGAGGAAGCGGAGTCCCAGGCCGCCGCCATCCTTTCGGAGGCGTACGCCCGCGAAATCCGGATCACCCACGAAACGGAACGACTGCTCCGCGCTCACGCCGCCCAAAAGGACGAAGTGCAGGCCCACATGAACCACGTACGGGACAGCCTCGTGACGCTGACGGGCCAGGCATCGATGGATTGAGGGTGCCCCGGCACGGCTGCACGGCTAACGCCCTCGCCGGACCACCCCTGCCAGAATCCACCCCTCGACCGCCTCGTACTGCCGCCGCTGCTCCTCTGCCTGCTGCCGCCCCGAAAGCATCGTCCCCAGCCACCCGAAGGCGAAGCCGAGAGGAATGGAGAGGAGCCCGGTGGTGGTGAACGGGAACCACGTGAAGTCGTGGTCGGGGAACGCGGAGACAGGCGAGCCGGAGACCAGAGTGGTGCCGGTCATCAGCACGAACGTACTGACCGAGCCGCCGATCAACGTGCAGAGCAGCCCCGCCCGGGTGTAGCGGCGCCAGAACAGCCCGTAGACCAGCGCGGGCGCGATCGCCGAGGCCCCGACGCAGAGCGAGAGTGTGACGAGCGGCTGCAGGTTGCGGTGCTGGACGAGCGTGGCCAGCAGGATCGTCGGGACGCCGACGGCAGCGGCGGACAGCCGGGCCAGCGTCATCTCGCGACGCGGTGACAGCTGCTTCTTGCCGTGGGCGAACACGTCATGTGCAAGGGAGTTGGCGCAGGCGAGAATCATCCCGGCCACCGATGCGAGCACGGTCAGGAAGATCGCCGCCGTGACGGTGGTGAAGAGCAGTGTCTCGGCCGTCGACGGGTCCGTCCCGAACACGGCACGCGAGCCCAGCAGATATGTCGTGTTGCCCTGTGGATCTGCCGCCGTGATCGCCTTACGCCCGATCATGGCCACCGTGCCGAAGCCGATGACCGTGATGATCAGCACGAACAGTGCCACGGCCGGCACCGCCCAGGACATCGACCGGCGCACCTCGCGCGCGCTGCCCGCGGTGTACATGCGCATGGTGATGTGCGGCAGCACCGCGCCGCCGAGTACCACCACCAGCTCTGTGGTGATCATGTCCAGTCTGGGGTTGGGCCCGCTCGCGAACTGCAGCCCGGAGTTGAGGAACGCCGGCCCCGCCCCGCTGTTCTCCGCCGCCGTGTCGAAGAGGCCGCCGAGGTTCCAGTCGAACTTGTTCAGGATGAATACGGCGATGACGGCGCCGGAACCGAGCAGCATCACGATCTTCAGGATCTGGATGAGCGCGGTGCCCTTCATGCCGCCGATCGCCGCGTAGCTGATCATCAGCGTGCCGAGCCCGATGATGCAGCCGGTCTTCAGCGAGTCGCTGGAGAAGCCGAGCAGAAACGCCAACAAATCGCCCGTACCGGCGAGTTGGACCAGCATCATCGGCATCAGCGCGGCGAGCGTCACGACGCAGGCGGTGATGCGTACGGAGCGTCCCGGCATCCGTCGCGCGAACACGTCGCCCATGGTGAACCGGCCCGCGTTGCGCAGCGGTTCGGCCAGCAGGAACATCAGCAGCATCAGGGAGAGTGCGGTGCTCAGGGCGAGTACGACCCCGTCGTAGCCGAAGAGTGCGATCACGCCGCCCGTGCCGAGCACCGTCGCGGCGGAGATGTAGTCGCCCGCGATGGCCAGGCCGTTGCGCATCGGGGACATCGAGTTGTAGCCGGTGTAGAACTCGTCGAGGTCGTCGCGGTCGGGGCCGGTCATCACGCACAGCAGCAGCGTGATGGTGGCGACGACCGTGAACGCCACGAGCGACATCGACTGTGCTGAGCTGCTGAACCCGGTCATCGGCCGCCCTCCGCCCGCTTGTCGTCCAACTCCGCCTGTTTCCTTATCCGTTCGGCGATCGGATCGACGCCGCGGCGGGCCGTGTACTCGTACAGCGCGATCGCCGCGCAGGTGACGGGCACCTGGATGAGCCCGAGCAGCAGCCCGACGGGCAGCCCGTCGGTGACGTCCTTCGCCATGAAGTCCGGCGCGTACGCGGACAGGACGAGAAAGAGCGTGAAGTAGCCCAGCGCGGTCAGCGTCGCCACGCGCCGCTGCCAGCGGTACGCGGTGCGCAGGACGCGGAGGTCGCTGTGGTGGCCGAGCGCGGCGTGCCGGGGGCGGTGGCGCGCGGGTTCGGGTTCCGGCGGCGGTTGTGGTGCCCAGGGGTAGGTGAAGTAGGACGGCGACGAGTCGTGGGGCGGTGGCACTGGGTACGACGGGGACGGGTCGTAGGACATCCCGGTTTTCCTTGCGTGGCTCGGGCCCGGGGTGCGGGCCGCAGGGAATTCTTTGGCGGGGAGGGTAGGGAAGGGGGCGGGAATGAGCCACGCACGCTACCTGCCGTCCTCAGGATGCGCCTCCTTTTCACCAAACTGATTGGTCGGTACGCGCTTACTCCGCTGACCTCGGGTGTTACCTGCGTTAACCCCACTTGCCCCATTGGTCAGTTGTGACGAAAACGTAAACGTCGAGAAGTGTCGCTTCGGGCCCTTTCGTGATCACTGGTCGCGGTCGGCAGGGCGGCCGACCGCGAGCAGTGCCAACGGGTGTTCGCCGGACGGCACGACCGCAGGGTTGAGGCCGAGGAGCCGGTCGTCGTCGAAGCCGGCGACGAGTACCGCGCCCAGGCCGGACTCGGTGGCCTGGAGGTAGACGTTCTGGCTTGCGTGGCCTGCCTCCAGCCAGACGTACCGCCGTCCCCGGCGGCCTTGCGGCGGCTGGTCGGCGAAGTGGCGCGTGGCCGTGTCCATGTCGCCGCTGAGCAGCAGCAGGGCCGCCGCGTGCCGCAACCAGTCGTGGTCGGCGAGGGTGGTGCGGGCGACCCGGTCGCGGTGATCGCCGTCGGCGACCAGGGTCAGTACATGGCGCTCGGCGTCGTACCGGTAGGCCCCGGCGGCCAGGCCGTCCACGTTGCCTGCCACCACGGTCAGCGTCAGGGGATACAACGCGTGCGCCGACGGGCATGTGCGGTGCCCGTCGGCGGTTCGCCCGTGTGCCGCCCACGCCATGAGGGTGAGCTGGGCGAGGCTCAGGGGCCGGGGTCCGAAGCTGCGGGTGCTGCGTCGCCGTACCAGCAGGGACCCCAGGTCACCGGCAGTCGTAGGCCGAGCAGGCGCCAGAGGTACTTCTCGTCGTGTCATCGGGCCAGGCAAGCACGTCCTGATGTGAGCGCTGCGCGACCACGTACTGCCGCTGCTGCGAGCGAACGGCGCTCTCACGTGACCGCACACCAGTTGCGAAAAGCGTGAACACTTTCCGTCGAACACCGGCTGCTCGGCGTGTATTCGGCCGCCCTGACGAAGGTGGATGAAGGACCCGAAGAGGTCGATACCGCATGGCGGCTGCTCGACGACTGAGCACACACTGGAGTCATGAACGCAGACGACAGGAACCTTCTGGCCCTGGGAAGCGTGGCGACCAGGCTTCCTGCCCAGGACCTGGAGCGGGCGCGGCGCTTCTACTCCGAGCAGCTCGGCCTTGAGCCCGTCGACGAGCGGCCCGGCGGGCTGTTGTACCGGTGCGGAGGCGTGGAGTTCGCGCTGTTCAAATCGACGGGAGCCTCTCCCGGCACCTTCACCCAGATGGGCTGGCAGGTCGACGACATCGAGGCGGTCGTGGCGGAGCTCAAACAGCGCGGCGTGGTGTTCGAGGAGGTCGATGTGCCCGGGTTCCGGACGAGGAACGGAATCGCGGACATCGACGGCCACTATCCGAGCAAGGGCGCACGGGGCGAACGCGCCGTCTGGTTCCGCGACAGCGAGGGGAACCTGCTGGGTATCGGCGAGCCGGTCTTCTGAGCAGGGCACCCGGCCCGGAGGGCGAGGCAGGTCAGTAACCCGTGGTCGCCCGCCATACCGGTCCCAGATACTCGGAGAGTCCGGATTCTTCGCGCCGCGCAAGGTCGACCAGGTCGGAATTCCGGAGGTCACCCTCTCCGGACATCATGATCTCCCGCACTTCGTCGGCCATCGGCAGCATCTCCGGTGAGAGCGACACCTCCGCCGAGCTCTCCACTTCCTCCGCCAAGCGGCGGAAATGGAGGATCAGCGCTGCCAACGCGACATCTCTGACCTCGAGTTGCTGTGCGTCCCGAAGCCGGGCGGCCTCCTGAGCCGTGACCATGAGGTCGCGCGCTTCGGCCGTCATGTGTCTCATTGCGCCCCTGGTGCATACGTGTCGGTGTGCGGACCGGCGAATCGTAGGGACAGCAGGTGAACGGCAGGGGGCCGATCACGAGTCGGCGGCGCCCTTCAACACCGGAAACCGCCGCGGTGCCATCAACAACAGCACCAGGAAGGCGAGTCCGGCCGCGCAGGCCGCCCCGTAGTAGACCGCGTGGACCGCGTCGGCGACCGCGTGGCGGAGGGGTTCGGAGGGGGTGCCCGAGTCGAGGGAACGGGTGACCGAGTCGAGGTCGCCGGCGCCGCCGAGGCGGGTGGCCAGCACGCCGTTCGCGATCGCTCCGAACAGGGCCGCGCCCAGCGTCTGGCCGGTCTGGCGGCAGAAGAGCACGGAACCGGTGGCCGTGCCGCGTTCGGACCAGACGACCGTTGACTGGACGCCTATGAGCAGGGGGAGTTGGAAGAGGCCGAGTGCGCCGCCGAGCAGGAACATGAGCAAGGCCGGCTGCCAGGGTTCGCCGGGATAGGGCAGGAACGGAAACGCGAGCAGGAGCAGCGCCGCCGTACCGATACCGATCAGCGCCGAGTTACGGAAACCGATCCTGCGGTACACATGCTGGCTGAGCGCCGCCGACACCGGCCAGCTCAACGTCCATACGGAGAGCACGAATCCGGCCGCTACGGGGGCGAGGCCGAGGACCGCCTGGGCGTAGGTCGGAAGGAAGACCGTCGGTGCCACCATCAGCAACCCCAGCGCGCCCAGTGCCAGATTGACCGCCGCGATGGTGCGGCGGCGCCAGACCCAGCCGGGGATGATCGGTTCGGCGGCCCGGCGTTCGATCAACACCGTGAGTGCGACGAGGGCAAGTCCCGTACCCAGTAGGGCGATTGAGGGAGCTGAAAGCCAGGGCCACGCCACTCCGCCCTGCACCAGAGCCGTCAGCAGTACGCCGCCGCATGCGAAGACGGCGAGTGCGCCCGCCCAGTCGATACGGGGGCGGGGGCCGGGCCGGCGCTTGGGTTCGTGGAGGTGGCGGACGATCAGCCAGAGGGCCAGCGCGCCGATCGGCAGGTTGATGAGGAAGATCCACCGCCAGTCGGCGTACGCCGCGAGGACTCCGCCGACCGCCGGGCCCGCGACCGCCGAGGTCGCCCAGACCGTGGACAACTTCGCCTGGATCTTGGGGCGTTGCTTCAGGGGGTAGAGATCGGCGGCGAGCGTCTGGACGGTCCCCTGGAGGGCGCCGCCGCCGAGACCCTGGACGATACGGAAGGCGATGAGCGCCGCCATGTTCCAGGCGAGCGCGCAGAGCAGGGAGCCGAGCAGGAAGATGGCCGCGCCCGCGATCAGTACCGGCTTGCGGCCGAAGGTGTCGGAGAGCTTGCCGTAGACGGGGAGTGTGACCGTCACGGCCAGCAGATAGCCCGAGAACAGCCAGGAGAACACGGAGAAGCCGCCGAGGTCGCCCACGATCTGCGGCACGGCGGTCGACACGATGGTGGAGTCGAGCGCGGCGAGGCCCATGGCGAGCATGAGCGCGGCGACGACGGCACGGCGTTTACGGGGCTCGACCGGCCCGGCGGCCGGTGGTGCGGACGGTGTGCCGGTGTCCGGCCCCTGGGTTTCCTCCTGGCTCACGGATTTCCTTTCCCCCTGCATCTATCTGCCGGAGGACACTCTCCCACTTCAGCCTCGAGCCGTGGGAGGTACGAGGCGGACCGGCCTCAAGGATGGAGGCGACCCCTAGGACCCCTCCGCCGACAGGTGGAGATCCCTTAGGGGTACCTCCGTACTACGGACCGGGGAGGCTTCGTACCGCCGGAGGACGAGATGCGACCTGCCCCCTCCTTAACCTGGCTTCACGCCGCTGAGGGCGGAGTACCGCACCTTCGGAGGTGGGGTTTACCCCCGGAAAAGACTGCGCTGAGCACCAGCGCGCCGGACCCCCTCCCGCCGCCAGACTCATTCCACGTAGAAGAGCACGCAGACCACGCACAGCACGCAGACGATGCGTACCACCTGCTGACCGACTTAGGAGACATACCGTGACTTCGGCTGTAACCATTCCCAGGCACGGGGGCACTGGAGGGCGTACGGCCGTTGCCGCGCGGGCGCGGCAGGTCGTCAAGGCGTACGGGTCCGGGGAGACCCGCGTCGTCGCCCTGGACCACGTCGACGTGGACATCGCGCGGGGCCAGTTCACCGCGATCATGGGCCCCTCGGGGTCCGGCAAGTCCACGCTGATGCACTGCCTCGCCGGCCTCGACACCGTCACCTCCGGGCAGATCTACCTGGACGAGACGGAGATCACCGGCCTCAAGGACAAGAAGCTCACGAAGCTGCGCCGGGACCGGATCGGCTTCATCTTCCAGGCCTTCAACCTGCTGCCGACGCTGAACGCGCTCGAGAACATCACGCTGCCGATGGACATCGCGGGCCGTAAGCCGGACCGCGGCTGGCTGAGCCAGGTCGTCGAGACGGTCGGCCTGAGCGACCGCCTCAAGCACCGGCCGACCCAGCTCTCCGGCGGCCAGCAGCAACGCGTCGCCGTGGCACGGGCGTTGGCCGCACGGCCCGAGATCATCTTCGGTGACGAGCCGACCGGGAACCTCGACTCCCGCGCCGGCGCCGAGGTGCTCGGCTTTCTGCGGCGCTCCGTCGACGAGCTCGGCCAGACCATCGTGATGGTCACCCACGACCCGGTGGCCGCCTCGTACGCGGACCGGGTGCTGTACCTGGCCGACGGACGGATCGTCGACGAGATGTGGAAGCCCACCGCCGAAACCGTCCTGGACCGCATGAAGGACTTCGACGCCCGGGGGCGTACGTCATGACTGTCATGAAGACCTCGATGCGCAACTTCTTCGCGCACAAGGGACGTATGGCCCTCTCGGCCGTGGCGGTCCTGCTGTCGGTGGCCTTCGTCTGCGGCACGCTCGTCTTCACCGACACGATGAACACGACGTTCGACAAGCTCTTCGCGGCCACCTCGTCCGACGTCCAGGTCAGCGCCAAGGGCGCCTCGGACACCGGTGAGACCCAGGCAGACAACGGCAAGCCGCCGGTCATGCCCGCGTCCGTGCTGGGCGAGGTGCGCAAGGCGGAGGGGGTCAAGTCCGCCGAAGGAACCGTCTTCTCCACCTCGGTGACCGTCGTCGACGCCGACAAGGACAGCCTCTCGCCCTCGGGCGGCGCCCCGACCATCGTCGGCAACTGGAACGCCAACGACGCCCGCACCATGAAGATCTCCTCCGGCAACGCCCCGCGCGGACCGGACCAGATCATGGTCGACGCCGACACCGCCGACAAGCACCACCTGAAGCTCGGCGACGAGATCGGCGTCATCACGGCGGTGGGCACGCACCGTGCCAAGGTCTCGGGCTTCGCGGAGTTCGAGGTCACCAACCCGGGTGCCGCGATCTTCTACCTGGACACGAAGACCGCGCAGAAGGCCCTGGTCGGCGACACCGGCGTCTACACCAACGTCAACGTCACCGCCGCCTCCGGCTTCAGCGACGCCCAGGTGAAGAAGAACGTCACGGCCACGCTCGACAGCGGCTACCAGATCCAGACGGCCAAGGAGGTCGCGGACGCCAACGCCAAGGACGTCGGCGATTTCATGGGCGTGATGAAGTACGCGATGCTCGGCTTCGCCGGGATCGCCTTCCTCGTCGGCATCTTCCTGATCATCAACACCTTCTCGATGCTGGTCGCCCAGCGGACCCGCGAGATCGGCCTGATGCGGGCGGTCGGGTCGAGCCGCCGGCAGGTCAACCGGTCCGTGCTCGTCGAGGCGCTGCTGCTCGGTGTCTTCGGCTCGGTGCTGGGGGTCGGTGCGGGCGTGGGCCTGGCCATCGGCCTGATGAAGCTCATGGGCGCCACCGGCATGAACCTCTCCACCGACGACCTCACCGTCGCCTGGACCACCCCGGTGGTCGGCCTGCTGCTCGGCGTCGTGGTCACCGTGCTCGCCGCGTACCTGCCCGCCCGGCGGGCCGGCAAGGTCTCGCCGATGGCGGCGCTGCGGGACTCCGGGGCGCCGGTGGACGCCAAGTCCGGTGTCATACGGGCTGTGCTGGGCCTGGTCCTGACAGGCGCCGGCGGCTACGGGCTGTACCTCGCGTCCCAGGCCGACAAGGCGAGCGAGGGCTCGATGTGGCTGGGCGGCGGTGTGGTGCTGTCGCTGATCGGCTTCGTCGTCATCGGCCCGCTGCTCGCGAGCGGTGTGGTGCGGGTGCTGAGCGCCGTGGTGCTGCGGATCTTCGGCCCGGTCGGGCGGATGGCCGAGCGGAACGCGCTGCGCAACCCGCGCCGTACGGGGGCGACCGGCGCCGCGCTCATGATCGGCCTCGCACTGGTCGCGTGCCTGTCGGTGGTCGGCTCGTCGATGGTCGCGTCGGCCACGGACCAGCTGGACAAGACCGTCGGCACGGACTTCATCATCCAGTCCGACAGCGGCCAGCTGATCACGCCGCAGGCGGTGCAGGCGGCCAGGACTGCGGAGGGCCTGAAGGGAGTCACCGAGTACAAGTGGACCGAGGCCGACTTCACCACCCCCGACGGCAAGACGCTCGAGAAAACGGCCATCACGGCGGCCGACCCGAGCTACGCCACGGACCTGAACACCGAGACGGTCGCCGGGAACCTCAAGGACGCCTACCGGCCCGACTCGATGTCCGTCCACGAGGAGTTCGCCAAGGCCCATGGCATCAGCCTCGGCTCGAAGATCTCCGTCGCCTTCAAGGACGGCTCCACCGCCCGGCTGACGGTCCGCGCGATCACCAGCAGTGAGGTCGTCATCGACCAAGGGGCCATGTACACAGCCATCGACACGATGGCCAAGTACGTCCCCGCCGACAAGATGCCGCTCGATGCGATGGTCTTCGCCTCGGCGAAGGACGGCCAGGAGGCGGCCGCGTACAAGTCGCTGAAGACCGCGCTGGACGACTACCCGCAGTACACCGTCCGCGACCAGACCGACTACAAGGAAGCGCTGAAGGACCAGATCGGCCAGCTCCTGAACATGATCTACGGCCTGCTGGCGCTGGCGATCATCGTCGCGATCCTGGGTGTGGTGAACACCCTGGCGCTGTCGGTGGTGGAGCGGACGCGGGAGATCGGCCTGATGCGGGCGATCGGTCTGTCGCGCCGTCAGCTGCGGCGCATGATCCGCCTGGAGTCGGTGGTGATCGCCCTGTTCGGCGCCCTGCTGGGCCTCGGCCTGGGCATGGGCTGGGGCGCGACCGCCCAGCAGCTCCTCGCCCTGGAGGGCCTGAAGGTCCTGGAGATTCCGTGGCCGACGATCATCGGGGTGTTCCTGGGGTCCGCGTTCGTGGGGCTGTTCGCAGCGTTGGTACCGGCATTCAGGGCGGGCCGGATGAACGTACTGAACGCGATCGCGACGGAGTAGCTGCCGCAGGCTTCTGTGGACGGGGGCAGGGGGAAGGAGCCCGGCGCTGGGGGCGCCGGGCTCCTTCGCGTTCGTTTTCGACTGCGCGACCAGCCACGACGAACCCGCAGCTTACGAACCGCGCCCCCAGCGGAGCGTCATCGCTCGCGTCCGAGAACCACGTACCCCTGGGCGGAGCCCACAACGACGTACGCCGCGCGCGGGTGCAGTTGCCGGACATAGCCCGGAACGTCCTCGTAACGCCCGGACGAGTTGTCCAAGGCGATGAAGTCCGGCGTCACCCCACGGGTGTTGGTGATCCAGAAGACCCGGCACCGAGACGTGAGCCGACTGATCGGCCCGATGTTGGACTCGACGGTCGCGCCGTCCGGGATCCGCCCCAGCAGCCCGTCAATGGCGGAAACACGCGCGGGCACGCTGTAGGCCGCGGACTCGGTCAGCGCCCCCAGCGGCAACGTGGTCGTCAGCGCGAGTGCCGCCGAGGCGACGGCGGTGGGCAGATGAAGCGCGTACGACCGAACCCAGGCCCGCGAACTGTGCCGCGCGCGGGCGAGCGCGTCGGCGAGGGCGAGTACGACGACCGGCATCAGGACCGCGCTGTAGTGCCACTCCGTATCCCAGTGATGCGGATCGGAGGAGAAGAACCGCCAGCCCAGGGTCGGCAGGATGACCAGCAGGAGCGGGGAACGCAGGGCCAGCAGCCCGGTGGTGGGGATCAAGAGCCAGGCGAGGGTGCGGAGTTTGGTGTCGAAGCCGTCGAAGGGGCCACTCGAGTCGCTGACCTTGCTCCAGTAGTCGTAGGCGTCCGTGGTGTTGAAGGCAGGTATGACCAGGGTCATGGTGACCACCGTGGCCAGCACGCCGAAGGCCGCGACCCCGAGTGCGTACAGGGCTGTCCGACGAGACTTCTTCCGGGCTCGCAACGCGACGACCAGGGCGAGAGCGGCCAGCGTCAGACCCAGGTCCTCCTTGACCAGGACGAGGGGGAGGGCCCAGCACAGTGCGGCCCGCCACCGCTGCCGCAGCAACGCCTCCAGGGCGAAGGCGATCAGTGGGACGGCGAAGCAGATCTCGTGGAAGTCGAAGTCGACGGCCCGCTGGATGCCCCATGACAGTCCGTACGCGACGCCGAGCGCGAGCCCGCGCCGCCGGCCGAGCAGCCGGGCGGCGGCCCGGGTGACCGGCACGGCGGACAGCGCCAGCAGCGCGGCTTGGGCGACGAGCAGTGTGACGGGGGAGGGGAAGAGCCGGTAGAGAGGGGCGAGCAGCGCGGTGACGGGGCTGAAGTGGTCGCCCAGGACGTTGGCCCCGGGGCCCTTGAGATCCACGACGGGCACCTGGAGATGGGCGTACGCGCGCACGGCCTGCTCGAAGATGCCGAGGTCCCAGGACCTGGTTCCCAGCCGCAGGTAGCGGCCTATGGAGACCACGGCATACGCCACGAACAGCACGCCGGCCAGGATCTGTGGATCCCGCCGCCCGTCCAGCAGGCGGCGCAGCCCCCGGTCACGGGAGGACGCGACCGGCGCCGGGACGAGGGGCGGGTCCTGCGCGGTCCGGTCGGTTTCGGACGTGGCGACGGGGGCTCCGTGCACGGATCGGGTCCTTCGGTCGGGCCAGGGGTTCGACTTGAGACGGTACCTCTGCGGTGGGTGTGTCCAGACGTTGTCCACAGGCCCGACACCCGTGACCGAGCCGACGTACCCTAGGACACCCCCGGCCCGTACACGTGTCGGGCGTTCCGCGTTGCCCACCCCTCGGATGGAAGCCTCTTCATGAGCCTGCACGGTCTGCTCGACGCCGTCGTCAAGGACGCCGCACTCACCGAAGCGGTGAAGGCCGCCGCGGACGGCAACCGGATGCACGTCGACCTGGTCGGACCACCCGCGGCCCGTCCCTTCACGATCGCGGCGCTGGCCAGGGAAACCCGCCGTACGGTCCTGGCGGTGACCGCCACGGGGCGCGAGGCCGAGGATCTGGCGGCGGCGCTCAGGTCCCTGCTGCCTCCCGACACCGTCGTGGAGTACCCGTCCTGGGAGACCCTCCCGCACGAGCGCCTCTCCCCGCGCAGCGACACCGTGGGCCGGCGGCTCGCCGTACTGCGGCGGCTCGCGCACCCGCGCCCCGACGACCCCGAGACCGGCCCGGTCTCGGTCATCGTCTCGCCCGTGCGCTCCGTGCTCCAGCCCCAGGTCAAGGGCCTGGGCGACCTGGAGCCGGTGGCCCTGCGGACCGGCGAGAGCGCCGACCTCGGCGATGTCGTCGAGGCGCTGGCGGCAGCGGCGTACTCCCGGGTCGAACTGGTTGAGAAGCGCGGCGAGTTCGCCGTACGGGGCGGAATCCTCGACGTCTTCCCGCCCACCGAGGAGCACCCGCTGCGCGTGGAGTTCTGGGGCGACGACGTGGAGGAGATCCGTTACTTCAAGGTCGCCGACCAGCGGTCCCTCGAAATCGCCGCACATGGCCTGTGGGCACCGCCCTGCCGTGAGCTGCTGCTGACGGATGAGGTTCGGGAGCGGGCGGCGGCGCTGGCCGAGGAGCATCCCGAGCTGGGCGAGCTGCTCGGGAAGATCGCGGAGGGCATCGCCGTCGAGGGCATGGAGTCCCTGGCCCCCGTACTCGTCGACGACATGGAACTGCTCCTCGACGTACTGCCCCAGGGCTCGATGGCCGTCGTATGCGATCCGGAGCGGGTCCGGACGCGGGCCTCGGACCTGGTGGCGACCTCGCAGGAGTTCCTGCAGGCCTCCTGGGCTGCGACCGCGGGCGGGGGAGAGGCGCCCATCGACGTCGGCGCGGCCTCACTGTGGGCCATCGCGGACGTGCGGGACCGGGCCCGTGAGATGGACATGATGTGGTGGTCGGTGTCCCCCTTCGCGGCGGACGAGTCCATCGACGACACGAACGCGGACACGCTGAAGCTCGGCATGCACGCCCCGGAGGCGTACCGCGGCGACACCGCCAGGGCACTCGCCGACACCAAGGGCTGGCTCGCGGACGGCTGGCGCGCGGTGTTCGTCACCGAGGGCCACGGCCCGGCCGCCCGTACCGTCGAGGTCCTCGGCGGCGAGGGCATCGCGGCCCGCCTGGAATCGGATCTCGCCGCGCTGGCGCCCTCCGTCGTCCAGGTGGCGTGCGGCTCGATCGAGTACGGCTTCGTCGATACGGCACTGAAGCTCGTCGTCCTCACCGAGACCGACCTCACCGGTCAGCGGGCGGCGGGCAAGGAGGGCGTGCGCATGCCCGCCCGCCGCCGCAAGACCATCGACCCGCTCACCCTGGAGACGGGCGACTACATCGTCCACGAGCAGCACGGCGTCGGCCGCTACATCGAGATGGTGCAGCGCACGGTCCAGGGCGCGACCCGCGAGTACCTGGTCGTCGAGTACGCGCCCGCCAAGCGCGGCCAGCCCGGCGACCGGCTCTACATCCCGACCGACCAGCTGGAACAGATCACCAAGTACGTGGGCGGCGAAGCCCCCACGCTGCACCGCCTGGGCGGCGCCGACTGGACCAAGACCAAGGCGCGCGCGAAAAAGGCCGTCAAGGAGATCGCGGCCGACCTGATCAGGCTCTACAGCGCGCGGATGGCGGCACCGGGGCACGCCTTCGGCTCGGACACCCCGTGGCAGCGCGAGCTGGAGGACGCCTTCCCGTACGTGGAGACGCCCGACCAGCTGACGACCATCGCCGAGGTCAAGGAGGACATGGAGAAGACGGTCCCGATGGACCGCCTGATCTGCGGAGACGTCGGCTACGGCAAGACGGAGATCGCGGTACGCGCCGCCTTCAAGGCGGTGCAGGACGGCAAGCAGGTGGCCGTGCTGGTGCCCACTACGTTGCTGGTGCAGCAGCACTTCGGGACGTTCGGCGAGCGTTACTCGCAGTTCCCGGTGAACGTACGGGCGTTGTCGCGCTTCCAGTCGGACACGGAGGCGAAGGCGGTCCTGGAGGGGCTGCGGGACGGCTCGGTGGATGTCGTCATCGGCACGCATCGGCTGTTCTCCGCCGAGACCAAGTTCAAGGACCTGGGGCTCGTGATCGTCGACGAGGAGCAGCGGTTCGGCGTCGAGCACAAGGAGCAGCTGAAGAAGCTGCGGGCCAATGTGGACGTGCTGACGATGTCGGCCACTCCGATCCCCAGGACCCTGGAGATGGCGGTGACGGGCATCCGCGAGATGTCCACGATCACGACTCCTCCGGAGGAGCGGCACCCCGTCCTGACCTTCGTCGGTCCGTACGAGGAGAAGCAGATCGGCGCGGCGATCCGACGTGAACTGCTGCGCGAGGGGCAGGTCTTCTACATCCACAACCGCGTCGAGTCGATCGACCGCGCGGCGGCGAGGCTGAGGGAGATCGTCCCGGAGGCGCGCATCGCGACGGCCCACGGGCAGATGTCGGAACAGGCCCTGGAACAGGTCGTCGTCGACTTCTGGGAGAAGAAGTTCGACGTGCTCGTGTCGACGACGATCGTGGAGTCGGGCATCGACATCTCCAACGCCAACACGCTGATCGTCGAGCGCGGCGACAACTTCGGCCTCTCCCAGCTGCACCAGCTGCGGGGCCGGGTGGGGCGTGGCCGCGAGCGGGGTTACGCGTACTTCCTCTACCCGCCCGAGAAGCCGCTGACGGAGACGGCCCACGAGCGCCTCGCCACCATCGCCCAGCACACGGAGATGGGCGCGGGCATGTACGTGGCCATGAAGGACCTGGAGATCCGGGGCGCGGGCAACCTCCTGGGCGGCGAGCAGTCGGGCCATATCGCGGGCGTCGGCTTCGACCTGTACGTACGCATGGTGGGCGAGGCGGTCGCGGACTACCGGGCGTCGTTGGAGGGCGGCGTGGAGGAGGAGGCGCCGCTGGAGGTCAAGATCGAGCTCCCGGTCGACGCCCACGTCCCGCACGACTACGCGCCCGGCGAGCGGCTGCGCCTCCAGGCGTACCGCGCGATCGCGTCGGTGAACTCCGAGGACGACATCAAGTCCGTACGCGAGGAACTCGTCGACCGCTACGGCAAGTTGCCCGAGCCTGTGGAGAACCTGCTGCTGGTGGCCGGACTCCGCATGCTCGCGCGGGCGTGCGGCGTCGCCGAGATCGTCCTCCAGGGCAACAACATCCGGTTCGCGCCGGTGGAGTTGAGGGAGTCCCAGGAGCTGCGCCTCAAGCGGCTGTACCCGGGGACCATCATCAAGTCGGCCGCCCACCAGGTCCTTGTGCCCCGCCCGAAGACAGCCAAGGTGGGCGGGAAGCCGCTGGTCGGGCGGGAGTTGCTGGGGTGGACGGGGGAGTTCCTGGCTTCGATCCTGGGGTCGTGACCCAGTCCCTTCCAGTCCAGTCGTGACTCAGTCCTTCCAGTCCAGTTGGGGTGCCGGTACGCCCACTGAGCGGGCGTACGCCTCCACTTCGGCGCGAGCCTTCGCGTCACCGCGCGGGTAGCGGAAGACGCGGTCGGCGAAGACGACGAAGGCCTCGGTCGCGGTGCTGTAGTTGACGTACCAGCCGCCGGTCGGCGCCAGGCAGTTGGCCAGCGCGCCGGCCAGTGGCTCGGCCGCGTCCTGAGGCGCCCGGAAGTCCAGCAGGGTCCACTGCTCGGGCTGGTCGGCCGTCGCGTTGCCGACCGCGATGCGCTGAATCGCCGTGACCTGGAGTGGAACGCCGCTCAACTCGCTGCCGACACGCAGGCTCTCGGCGATCAGGACACCGCTGAGTGTGCGGGGTGGGTGGGCCATGCCGGGCTCCTCCTGCTGGCGATGGGCTGTCAATGGGCGAGATCGGCGACACCAGCGCCTGGGTCAGCCCGACCGCGACTGGAACAGCATCCCCGTCAGCAGGCGGAAGACGTCCTCCGGGTCCTGGTCACCCACCGGGCCGTCCAGGTTGTGGCTGAGCAGGAGCGTCGCGAAGCCGTGGGCCAGGGACCAGGCGGCGACACCGGCGAGGCGGGGGTCTGGGCCGCGTCCGGAGGGCGGTACGGCGGCTACCGCCTCGCGCAGGCGCTCGCCCGCGAGGGCTCTGGCCGTCGTGAGTTCCAGATCGTTCTCGCGGAGCAGCTCAGGCGCGAACATCACCTGGAAGTGCGCCGGGTGCTCGCACGCGAATCGTACGTAGCGGACGCCGGCGTCGCGCAGGTCCTCGGCCTCCGTGAGCGTGGCCGCCAAGAGCCCGTACCCCTCTGCCGCGATGGCGGTGAGCAGACCCGTGCGGTCCTTGAAGTGATGGGCAGGCGCAGCGTGCGAGACGCCCGCGCGGCGGGCCAGATCGCGAAGGCTCAGGGCGGAGGGGCCCTCGGCGGAGATGACGTCCAGGGCGGCGGCCAGGATCGCGCGGCGCAGGTCGCCGTGGTGGTAGGGGCGGCGGCGGTCCGGCTTCGCGGGGTCCGGCTTCGTGCGATCCGGCTCGGTGGTGTCGCTCATGGGCAGCAGCGTACGCAGAATCTAGGCATTGACAAGTTGGGCGGGGTCGGGCAATCTAGCCAGTGTCAAGTTGTCGAAGGGGCGAGAACGGGACGAGGGGTTACGTCATGTCTGTGAACGTCGGTACGTCCGTGCGGGACGGCGAGGTCGAGCTCGGCAAGGTGCGCCAGATGTGGCACCTGCTCGAGCCGCTGCACGCCGTGGTCTATTACGCGCCGGAGGTCTTCGAGGAGTCGGCCGCGCTCGGCTTCGGCGTCGAGGAGCGGTGGCCGAGCTACTTCCCGTTGCGGGCGGCCCCGTTGGGCGCGGTCGGGAGTGAGCGGGTGGCCTCCGCGTTCTACAGCTTCAGCCCGCGGATGGTCACCCAGCACATGGATCCGGCGTGGGAGATCGCGAGCCCTGACCGGCTGCTCGCGGCACGGGAGCGCGGGATCGGCCGGGCGTACGGAGCGATATTCGGCGACCGCATACACAGCCCCGAACTCGCCGAAGCCGCCGCCCTGG
This sequence comes from Streptomyces yerevanensis, assembly GCF_000716805.1. Lineage (NCBI taxonomy): Bacteria > Bacillati > Actinomycetota > Actinomycetes > Kitasatosporales > Streptomycetaceae > Streptomyces > Streptomyces yerevanensis. The sequence continues at coordinate 101,429 of NZ_JNWJ01000025.1, forward strand.
CCCGGCGCGCGGCCGAATCCGCGAACACGGCGGGTCGCCCCCTGGCCGCCGCCAACGCCGAGCTGCCCTGGCCACAGGCCCCGCACCAACAGCTCTGGCACGCGGCGACGATCCTGCGCGAGCACCGAGGCGACGGGCACCTGGCCGCGCTGCTCGTCGCGGGCCTGGACCCGATCGAGTCCCTCGTCTCGTTCGCGGCGATAGGCGCCGCCTCGGTGGAGCGCTTCGAGAGCCGCGGCTGGCGCTCCGAGGAATGGTCCGCCGCGAGTGAACGGCTCATCGAGCGGGGCCTGTTGAACGCGGATGGCACGGCGACGGCGGCGGGCCGCGCCCTGCGTAAGTCGGTCGAGCAGCACACCGACGAACTCGCTGCCGCGCCCTGGCAGGCGCTGGGCCCGGATGCCGTTGCTCAACTCGCCGATCTGCTGGGTGAGTTCTGGATTGCGGTGCTGGGCTCGGGGCTGCTGCCGTCGGAGACGACGTTGGGGATCGGGAAGGTGTGAGGAGGACGCTCACGCGCGGCGACGCTCCGGGGTGTGCGCCGCTCTGCCCTTGAGCTCCGTTACGGCCCGGACCCCCGGTCGCTACTGTGAGGACCAGCGGTAACCGCCCGACCAGGGCGGATCCGGGGAGGCAAGGGAAGGAGAGCGCGCATGACGCTCTGGACCAGGGGTGCCGGTGCTGCCGTCATGCTGCTCGCAGTGACCGGGTGCACCGTGGACAGCACGGGCTCGGCGGGACCGGACGAACCGGCGGAGTCATCGGCTTCGGCCGGGTCCGGTGAATCGGCCGGTGGCGCCGCCCGCGCCGCTGTCGACTCGCTGACCGTCAAGGGGAGGGCACCCAAGACGGGATACGACCGAGACAAGTTCGGCAGCCCCTGGGCCGACACCGACTCGAACGGCTGTGGAACCCGCGACGACATACTCAAGCGGGATCTGAAGGACGTGAAGTTCAGCGACGGCGACTGTGAGGTCAGGTCGGGGACGCTGGACCCGGACCCGTACACCAACAAGGACGTGACGTTCGTACGCGGCCGCAGTCAGGTCGACATAGACCACGTCGTCGCCCTGTCGGACGCCTGGCAGAAGGGCGCCCAGCAGTGGGACCCCAGCAAGCGAATAGCCCTGGCCAACGACCCGCTCAACCTCCTCGCCGTCGACGCGAGCACCAACCGCAGCAAGAGCGACGGTGACACGGCGACCTGGCTCCCGCCCAACAAGGCGTACCGCTGTACGTATGTGGCAGGGCAGGTGGCCGTGAAGAAGAAGTACGGGCTGTGGGTCACGGCCGCCGAGAAGGCCGCCATGGAGGGGGTGCTGGCCGGGTGCCCCGGGCAGAAGCTCCCCTCGGGCGGAAACCCGACAACGGCGCCGGAACGGTTCCACGCGAACTGAGTAGCCCCGTAGGTGCTCGGCGTTACAACGGTTCGGTACAAGCAGGGACCGTTGTCCTTGTCGGCCTATACGCTCGTCTTCACATTCGTATGTCTGCCGGTATCAGGTCTTCAGGAGCATCCATGCACGGCCACGGCTACGCGCCGCCACCGCCGCGTCGACCCTCGACGGGGGCGGTGGTGACGCTGCGCGTGATCCTCACGGCGCTGCCCCTGATGACCTGCGGGATGCTCCCCTGGCCGGCGACGCTGCGGGCCGCCCTGGTGACCCGCCGGCAGCGCGAGTGGTGGGCCTTCGCAGCCTCGATCGTGATCTGGACCTTCGCCATCGGGCTCATGAGCACCGACGACACCGACGACTTCAGCAGCCCGGCCGGCTCCCTGGGCCTGATCCTCATGATGCTGAACGGCCTGGCCTGCGCCATCTACTTCCTGGTCGTGGACATCCACTACTACGGGCGGCCCATGCCCATGGCCAACATGCCGCCCCAGCAGACGACCCTCTACGGCTACCAGCAAGCGCCGCCCGCCCCCCACGGCGGCACACCCGTCCCGCAGCCGCCCGCCCCCCAGCCGTACGGCGGCACACCCGTCCCACAGCCTCCCCCACCCCAGTCGGCACCCACCCCGCCGCCCCCGCAGCGCCCCGCGCCCGTCCGGATCGACCAGGTGCGCGCCGAGCTCGACGAGCTGAGTGACTACCTCCGCAAGCACGAGGACGGCAGGTGACCGTGGCGTCGGGACGTGTGATCACCGGCCGCTACGAACTGTCCACGCTCATCGGCCAGGGCGGCATGGGCCAGGTGTGGACGGCATACGATCAGCGCCTGGACCGCCGCGTCGCGGTCAAACTGCTGCGCCCCGACAAGGTCGCGGGCCACGAGGCCGACGAGCTGCGCCGCCGGTTCGTACGCGAGTGCCGCGTCACCGCCCAGGTCGACCACCCCGGCCTGGTCACCGTGCACGACGCCGGCATCGAGGGCGAGGAGCTGTTCCTCGTCATGCAGTACGTCGACGGAGTCGACCTCGCCGGCCACCTCGCCGAACACGATCCGTACCCCTGGCAGTGGGCCGTCGCGGTCGCCGCCCAGCTGTGCGCCGTACTGTCCGCGGTGCATGCCGTGCCGATCGTGCACCGTGACCTGAAGCCCCGCAATGTCATGGTCAAGCAGGACGGCACGGTCACCGTCCTCGACCTCGGCGTCGCCTCCGTCATGGACACGGACACGACCCGCCTCACCCACACCGGCTCACCCATCGGCAGCCCCGCCTATATGGCGCCCGAGCAGGCGATGGGCGGCGCCGTCGGCCCGTACACCGACCTGTACGCGCTCGGCGTGCTGCTGCACGAACTGCTCAGCGGAGACGTGCCGTTCTCCGGCTCCACCGCCCTCGGCGTGCTCCACCGGCACCTCTACGAACCGCCCGTTCCGGTACGCCAACTGCGCCCCGAAGTCCCCGAGCCGCTCGAAGCCCTCGTCCTGCGCCTGCTCTCCAAGGACCCGCAGCACCGCCCGGCCTCCGCGCAGGACACCTACGAGCAACTGCTCCCGATGCTCCCCGCGCGCGGAATCCCCAGCGGCGGCCCGCTCGACCCGGCGCGCCCCTTCCTGCGCCCGCACGCCCCCTGGCCCGACCGGGCCCGCACCCCCGCGGCCCAGCCGCAGGCCACCCCCACCGTGGAGAAACCCGATGTCGCGCGCGCCGTCGACGAGGTCAAGCAGCTCCTCGGCGAGGGCCGTATCACGCAGGCCGTCGACATCCTCGGCTCGATCCTCCCGACCGCCGCCGAGCAGCACGGCGAGCACTCGCCCGTCGTCCGCACCCTGCGCAAGCAGTACGCGGCCACGCTGATGGACGACGGCCAGTTCCGCCGCGCCCTGCCCGAACTGCGCCGCCTCGCCGACGAGCGCGCCAAGGAGGCAGGCCACGCCGACCCGCAGTCCCTGCGCTTCCGCTACGAGGCCGCCCAGTGCCTCGAACAGCTCGGCGAACCCGCCGCCGCGCTCGCGGAATACCGGTCCCTGCTGCCGTACTACGAGAACCAGTACGTGGCCGGCGACCCCGAGCTCTCCTACGACGTACGCCGCCGCATCGGCCACCTCCTGCTCGCCCTCGGCGACCGAGGCGCCGCCCACGAAACCCTGGCCCGACTGCTCCTCGACGTGGAACGCCTCCAGGGGCCGGGGCAGCCGATGGCGGTGGAGATCCGGCGGACGTTGCAGTGGCTGGGCCAAGTGCGCGGTTAGTGGGGCCACAGGGGCTTCGGGGCAGTACGGAACCTTTGGCGAATCGTTGGGTCGAATGGGTGGCCGAGAGCCGGTCCCCTGCCTACCATCGATCATCGCAAGACTTTGTGCACCGTCGCACAAGCTCCCCATGGAGGTTCTCCCTTGCACCGCCGCCGTCGCACCGCGCTCCTCCTCGCCGCCACGCTCGCCACCGCGGCACCCCTCCTCACCGCCTGCTCGGACGAGGCGCATCCCGGTGCCGCGGCCGTCGTCGGCGACGACCGGATCACGGTCTCCCAGCTGGAGAACCGGGTGACCGAGGTGCGTACCGCCCAGCGGGCCGCCGTCACGGACGACGCCCAGTACGAGCAGGCCATCGCCCAGTCCGGCGGCCTCACCCGCGAGATCCTGAACAACATGGTCCTCGACCGTGTGCTGCACCAGGCCGCCCAGGACGCGGGCGTGACCGTCTCCCGCAAGGAGGTCACGCAAACCCGCGCCAACCTCGAGAACCAGCCGGGTGGCGTCAAGGCCCTGGAAGCGAGCTGGTTGCAGCAGTACGGCATCCCGCCGCAGCGGATCGACGAGAACCTCCGCCTCCAGCTCGAGGCCCAGAAGCTCGCCGCCAAGCTCGGCACCGACACCAGCGGACCCGCGTTCTGGGCAGCCCTGTCCGACGCCTCCAAGAAACTCGACATCGACCTGAACCCGCGTTACGGCACCTGGGACGCCAAGAAGAACAGCCGCGTCGAGGCCAAGCTGCCGTGGCTGCGCCAGGTCACACAGGCGGGCAGCCAGGAGACCGCGTAACCGCTGTCCCCATCCGTTGCCTGACCTTGATGTCAGTGGCGTGGGTTACGTTCGAGGGGTGAACGCATCCAACCCTGGGCGCATCGTCCTGCTCACCACCAGCCACCGCGTCGCGCCCGGGCTCCTGTCCTGGCCCGCCTGGCAGGCGCTGCACGGCGCCGACCGCGTCCTGTGCGCGGACGGCGCTCACCCCCAGCTGCCGTATCTGCGCGAGGCCGGCGTCAAGGTCGACGAGGCCGAGCCGACCGCCGAGGAACTCGTCGACGCCTGCACCGGCGGCCGCACGGTGACGGTGGTCGCCACGGGCGAGGGCGAGCCGCAACTGACCGACGGGCTGGCCCGCCTGGCCGGCTCCGGCCGAGTCCAGATGCCCGACCTCGAACTGCTCCCCGCCTCGTACGACCTCCCCGGCGCCCGCCTCCTCGACCTCGTCCAGGTCATGGACCGCATCCGCGCCGAATGCCCCTGGTCGTCCCGGCAGACCCACAAGGGCCTCGCGAAATACGGCATCGAGGAGGCGTACGAACTCGTCGAGGCGATCGAGGAGGGCGACCGTCACGAACTGCGGGAGGAACTGGGCGATGTCCTGCTCCAGGTCGTCTTCCACGCCCGGATAGCGGAAGAGGACCCCGAGGAACCCTTCTCCGTGGACGACGTCGCAGGCACCATCGTCACCAAGCTCATCCACCGCCACCCCCACGTCTTCGGCGACGAAACCGCCGCGACCCCCGAAGAGGTCAAGGAACACTGGCTGCGCACCAAGGCGGTGGAAAAGCAGCGGACATCCGTCACGGAAGGAGTGCCACTGGGCCAGCCCGGCCTGGCACTGGCAGCGAAACTGGCATCCCGCGTGCGCACAGCGGGACTTGAGGTGCCGATACCCCAGGGCGAGGGCATCGGCTACGACCTGCTCGCGATGGCCGTACGAGCCGAGGCGGAGGGCGTGGACCCGGAGGCGGCCCTGCGGGCCGCTGCGCGAGCGTATCGGGATGCGATACGGGCGACGGAGGGCTGACGCGGAACCCCAAGGGCGGTCACGGTCAAGGGCGTACGGGCGTGAACTCCACAGGGAGGTTGCGCAGACCGCGCATGATCAGGCCGCCTCGCCAGCGCAGGTCCGCGGAATCGGCGGCGAGCCGAAGGTCGGGCAGCCGGCGCAGCAAGGTGGCCAGGGCGGTGCGGCCTTCCAGGCGGGCGAGTGGGGCGCCGAGGCAATAGTGGATGCCATGCCCGTAGCCGAGGTGCTGGTTGTCCCGGCGGGAGAGGTCGAGCGTGTCCGGCTCGTCGAAACGCGCGGGATCACGGTCGGCAGCGGCGAGGACCACGAGTACGGGGTCGCCGGAAGCGATGCGTTGTCCGCCGATTTCGAGGGGCTCGGTCGCATAGCGCCAAGTAGCCAGTTCGACGGGGCCGTCGTAACGGAGAAGCTCTTCGATGCCGGTGTCGAGCAGTTCTTGTTCGCCACGCTCGATGGACTTCTGCAGTTGTGCGCGCTGCTTCGGGTTGCGGAGCAGTGCGTACGTGCCGTTGCCGATGAGGTTGATGGTCGTTTCGAAACCTGCGAACAGCAGTACGAAACACATGGCCGCGGCTTCGTTCTCGGTGAGGTGTTCGCCGTGGTCGGAGGCGCGGATGAGCCCGGAGATGAGGTCTTCGCCGGGGCCGGGGGTGTCCGGAAGTGCCTCCCGTTTGCGGTGGATCAGTTCGGCGAGATAGCCGCGCATCTTCTTCACGGACCGTGCGACGCCGCCGCGCGGCCCACCCCCGTGCCGGATCATCATCCCCGCCCAGTCCCGGAAGTCGTCCTGGTCCTCGCGGGGGACGCCGAGCAGGTCACAGATGGCGTAGATGGGGAGGGGGAACGCGAACTCGTGGATGAGGTCGGCGGAGCCCTTGTGCGCGAACTGGTCGATGAGCTGGTCGGTCAACTCCTGGACGCGAGGCGTGAATTCGGCCACGCGACGGGGTGTGAACGCCTTGGAGACGAGCCGGCGGAGCCGCGTGTGGTCCGGCGGGTCGATGTTGAGCAGATGGGTCATCAGGTTGGCGCTGCGCTCGCCGGGGATGCCCGTCTTGCTCTTGCCGTGGGCGTCCTCGGAATGGTGCACGGGATTCTTGGAGAGTCGCTGGTCGGCCAGGGCCTGCTTGGCGTCCGCGTACCGAGTCACGAGCCATGCCTCGACGCCGCTGGGGAGCGTGGTGCGGTGTACGGGTGCGTGCTCGCGGAGCCATGCGTAGGCGGGATAGGGGTCGCTGGCGAACTCCCAGGTGAAGAGTTCGGGTCCGAGGTATGGGGCGTTCACGAGGTGACGGTACCGGCCGCGGCGTGGACGAACCCCGGGCTCAAACTGACGAACCCCCAGCTCAAAGCTGACATACCCTCAAGTTCGTGATCTTTACGTGATCTACGCTACATCTACTGGTGACAAGTGATCGGGTCCCACTAGGTTCACGCGAAAGCGGATCTCAGCAGCCCCACTGGTCACACCCATGTCACACACTGTCGCGTGAAAGGCAATCACATGCTCTCCGGGAACGGTCGACACCGTCGCCCCCGTCAGGCGCCCGCTCTCTTCGTCGCGGCAGGGGTGACCGGATCGGCCATCGCGATCCCCCTGCTCGGAGCGAGTGGTGCGAGTGCCGCCAGCGGTACGACCTGGGACGCGGTCGCGGAGTGCGAGAGTGGCGGCTCGTGGAGCGCCAACCCCGGCAACGGGGAGTACGGCGGACTCTCGATGACCCAGGAGGAGTGGGAGCGGTACGGCGGTCTCGACTACGCGATGAGCGCCGACCTGGCCAGCCGCTCGCAGCAGATAGCCGTCGCCGAGAAGATCCTCGCGGACCGGGGTACGGGCCCCTGGGCGACCTGCGGACTCATCGCGGGCCTGACGCAGAACTCCGACTCGGCCGACGTCGACACCGGCCTGGCGCAGGACTCGCCCACGCCCACTCCCACCCCGTCCACCGAAGCGGACCCGGGCGTGGACCCGGGCGTGGACTCGGGCTCGGGCACTGACTCGGGTTCAGATTCCGGGCAGACGTCAAGTGACGGCTCCGTAAAGGATGATTCATCCGACACTTCCGGCTCATCCGGTACATCCTCTGAATCGGACTCGTCTGATAAATCCGAGTCGTCCACTGATGCGTCACAGGATTCCGACAGTGGCCCCATCGCCGAATCGCCGAGCCCCGACAGCTCGCCCACAGATGCGACAAAAAAGGGCGACTCGGGCAACTCCGATCAGAACGCAGACGATTCAGGCAGTGAGAGTACAAACACAGGCGACGCGGACGCAGCCACCGGCCGCCATCGCGGCGGCAGCGCCGAAGAGGATGCCGCACCCTCCCGTACGGACGACTCCGCCGGCCGGCATGCCTCGCGCGCGGGCAGTGCCTCACGCGACGAAGCGGACGCGGCGGACGGCTCGTACACCGTCCGTTCCGGAGACAGTCTCTGGTCGATCGCCGACTCCCTTGACCTCCAAGGTGGATGGTCCGATTTGTACGCTGCGAACAGGCAGACCGTCGGCGCCGACTCGAACCTCATCCTTCCCGGTCAGCGCCTTGAACTCGGCACAGACTGAGCGGTCGACAAGGTGCCGAACCGGCCCAAAAGTGGCGGCAGTTCGGGCCGAATGTCCGGTTTGATGAAAGTGAGACATGGATCTCAAAGGCCCTGATCGTCTTTGAAATTCGGCGGATCGCATGTTTACGGTCGTGACCGCTCGCCACAGCGGGCCCCGACGGACGTCACGCCGAATCCTGCCAACGTCCGTACGGGAACAGTCGTCGCGTAAAGCGCCGTAGGCAGGAGCGGGGGACCCAAGGTAAGTGCCGGGCCCGGTCGTTGAGACCAGGTGCGGCTTGGGGTGAAGTCGTGCGGAGCGATCCGTACGGCCGGGCAACTCACCAGGCCCGAACCCGACAGCTCACCTCGTAGGCGTCGGTGAGGGGATCTCTTCATGCTGCTTTCCGGCAAGGGCAAGCACCGTCGCCCGTCCAAGGCCACCCGCATGGCCACGCTCGCCGGTGTCACCGGTGCCGCCATCGCCGCCCCGCTGATGGTGTCGGGTACGGCCTCCGCCGCCACCGCCTCCGAGTGGGACACCGTCGCCCAGTGCGAGTCGGGCGGCAACTGGTCCATCAACACCGGCAACGGCTACTACGGCGGCCTGCAGTTCTCCGCCTCCACCTGGGCCGGCTACGGCGGCACGAAGTACGCCGCCACCGCCGACCAGGCCTCCAAGGCCCAGCAGATCGAGATCGCCGAGAAGGTTCTCGCGGGCCAGGGCAAGGGCGCCTGGCCGGTCTGCGGCAAGGGCCTGTCGAGCGCCGGGTACACCGGCGGCGGCTCCTCCGACTCCGGTGCCGCGCAGGAGAACACCCAGCAGTCCCAGCAGCAGAGCGCCCCGGCCCAGGAGGAGCGCGCCTCCCGCTCCGCGGAGCGCCCGGCTGCCAAGAAGACCGTCACCACCCCGACCGGCAAGAAGGTCAAGAAGGGCGACGGCGAGTACAAGGTCGTCAAGGGTGACACCCTCAGCGAGATCGCCACGGAGAAGAAGGTCAAGGGCGGCTGGCAGAAGCTGTACAAGCTGAACGACGACATCGTCGACAACGCCGACGTCATCTACCCGGGCCAGCAGCTGCACCTCAGCTGAACTGAGTCCCCGGCTCAGCCGAAGCCCGGCCCCCAGAGCGGCGCCGGCTGAGCCCTCAGCTCAGCCGAAGCCGAGCCCCAACTCGGCTGAAGCTGAGCCCCCCAGACAGTCCCGCCCCGGTGCGTCTTCCCCCGTACGCACCGAGGCGGGACTTTTTTGCCCCTGCCTTGCCCCCTGCTCTGCCCTCTTCGGATTTGTTCCGTTAGGAAACAATTTACTCTCGGTTCGGTCCATGGGCGGGGCGGACGGCTGGCCGATCGCCCGGAGCCGGTTAGGCTCGTCCTCGCGGAGCCGCCGCGGCTTCGCGCTGTGCGGGCCCAGCGGCCCGCGTAACCGCGTCACATCCCAGAAGGAGATGCTCGTGCCGTCCATCGACGTCGTCGTAGCCCGGGAAATCCTGGACTCCCGAGGCAATCCCACGGTCGAGGTCGAGGTCGGCCTCGACGACGGCAGCACGGGTCGTGCCGCCGTTCCGTCCGGCGCCTCCACGGGCGCCTTCGAGGCTGTCGAACTCCGCGACGGAGACGCCAACCGCTACCTCGGCAAGGGTGTAGAGAAAGCGGTCCTCGCCGTCATCGAGCAGCTCGGCCCGGAGCTCGTCGGTTACGACGCCACCGAGCAGCGGCTGATCGACCAGGCCATGATCGACCTGGACGCCACCGACAACAAGGGCTCGCTCGGCGCCAACGCCATCCTCGGCGTCTCCCTCGCCGTCGCGCACGCGGCCTCCGAGGCCAGCGACCTCCCGCTGTTCCGTTACCTGGGCGGTCCGAACGCGCACCTGCTGCCGGTCCCGATGATGAACATCCTGAACGGCGGCTCGCACGCCGACTCGAACGTGGACATCCAGGAGTTCATGATCGCCCCCATCGGCGCGGAGTCCTTCTCCGAGGCGCTGCGCTGGGGCGCCGAGGTCTACCACACCCTCAAGAAGGTGCTGAAGACCAAGGGCCTGTCCACCGGCCTCGGCGACGAGGGCGGCTTCGCCCCGAACCTGGAGTCCAACCGCGCCGCCCTCGACCTCATCATCGAGGCCATCAAGGAGGCCGGTTACCAGCCCGGCGAGCAGGTCGCCCTCGCGCTCGACGTCGCCGCCTCCGAGTTCTACAAGGACGGCGCGTACCTCTTCGAGGGCAAGTCGCGCTCGGCCGCCGAGATGACGGAGTACTACGAGGAGCTCGTCGCCTCGTACCCGCTCGTCTCCATCGAGGACCCGCTGTTCGAGGACGACTGGGCCGGCTGGAAGGTCATCACCGACAAGATCGGCGACAAGGTCCAGATCGTCGGCGACGACCTCTTCGTCACCAACCCGGAGCGCCTCGCCCGCGGTATCGAGGAGGGCTCCGCCAACGCCCTGCTGGTCAAGGTCAACCAGATCGGCTCGCTGACCGAGACCCTGGACGCCGTCGAGATGGCCCAGCGCAACGGCTTCAAGTGCATGATGTCCCACCGCTCCGGCGAGACCGAGGACGTCACCATCGCCGACCTCGCCGTCGCGGTGAACTGCGGCCAGATCAAGACCGGCGCCCCGGCCCGCTCGGACCGCGTCGCCAAGTACAACCAACTGCTGCGCATCGAGGAGATCCTCGACGACGCGGCGGTGTACGCGGGCCGTTCGGCGTTCCCCCGCTTCAAGGGCTGACCTACACCTGTAGGCACCTCCTTGCCTACGTCCCCGTACGCGGTCCCGTACCGTGTGCGGGGACGTACGCGTGTCTGAAGGGGAGGCGTCACATGGCCGCGAAGGACCGGGACCGGTTCTCCACCGCGACCAGGCTGCGGGTGCTCGGCGAGCAGACGGCGGCGCGCGTCTACCGCTCCCAGACCAGGCGCCAGGCCCGCCGTTCCCGGCTGACCGGGCGGGCCGCGCTCCTCGCCCTCGTCCTGTGCACCCTCGTCGTCGCCCTCGCGTATCCGACCCGGCAGTACGTCTCCCAGCGTGCCGAGATCGCCGAACACGAGCGGGAGCGGGAGCAGGCCCGTGAGCGGGTCGAGCAGCTGCGCGACCTCAAGGCACGCTGGCAGGACGACGCGTACGCCGAGCAGCGGATCCGCGAGCGCCTGCACTACGTGAAGCCGGGCGAGACCGGCTACATCGTGATCGATCCGAACGCGGCGAAGAAGTCGCGTACGACGCAGGGTGCGGCCGCCCGCCCCTGGTACGCCAATGTCTGGGACGGGGTCGACAAGGCCGACCGCGCCGACCAGTGAATGCGATGAGAAAGACGACTATGAACACGCCCCCGCCTCCCACCCCGCGAACCGAGCCCACCGACGCGGACGTCGAGGCCTTCAAGCAGCAGCTCGGGCGCCCGCCGCGCGGTCTGCGCGCGATCGCGCACCGTTGCCCGTGCGGTCAGCCCGACGTGGTCGAGACGGCGCCGCGACTGCCGGACGGTACGCCGTTCCCGACGACGTACTACCTGACGTGCCCTCGGGCCGCCTCCGCGATCGGCACGCTGGAGGCGAACGGCGTGATGAAGGAGATGACAGAACGCCTGACGACGGATCCGGAGCTGGCCGCCGCGTACCGGGCCGCGCACGAGGACTACCTCGCCCGCCGCGACGCGATCGAGGTCCTGGAGGGCTTCCCGAGCGCGGGCGGCATGCCGGACCGTGTGAAGTGCCTGCACGTCCTCGTGGGCCACTCCCTGGCCGCGGGCCCCGGAGTGAACCCGCTGGGCGACGAGGCGATCGCGATGCTGCCGGAATGGTGGGCGAAGGGGCCGTGCGTGGTGCCCTCGACGCCTCCTGAGGGAGAGGGCTGGGAGGTGGACGCGAGCGGCGAGTCCGGCTACTTCGCGTTCAAGCCCGTCGACTCGGGGGAGTCCGGGAAGTCCGAGGAGGACGTCAAGTGACCCGCGTCGCCGCCATCGACTGCGGTACGAACTCCATCCGCCTCCTTGTCGCCGACGCGGACCCGTCGACCGGCGAACTCATCGACCTGGACCGGCGGATGACCATCGTCCGGCTCGGCCAGGGCGTCGACCGGACGGGGCGCCTGGCGCCCGAGGCGCTGGAGCGGACGTTCGCCGCCTGCAAGGAGTACGCGGCGATCATCAAAGAGCACGGAGCGGAGCGCGTCCGTTTCGTGGCGACCTCCGCGTCCCGGGACGCCGAGAACAGGGATGAGTTCGTACGGGGCGTCCTGGACATCCTGGGCGTCGAGCCCGAGGTCATCACCGGTGACGAGGAGGCGGAGTTCTCCTTCACGGGCGCGACCAAGGAACTGAGCGGCCGGGAGGACCTGGCCAAGCCCTACCTGGTCGTGGACATCGGCGGCGGCTCCACCGAGTTCGTCGTCGGCGACGACCACGTACGCGGCGCACGCTCGGTCGACATCGGCTGCGTACGCATGACGGAACGCCACCTTGTGCACGACGGAGTGGTCGCCGATCCGCCGACTCCCGCTCAGATCAGCGCCATTCGCGCCGATATCGAGGCGGCCCTCGACCTCGTCGAGCAGGCCGTCCCGCTGCGCGAGGCCCGCACCCTGGTCGGCCTCGCGGGTTCCGTCACCACGGTGTCGGCGATCGCGCAGGACCTCCCGGCGTACGACCCGGCCGCCATCCACCACTCCCGGGTCCCCTACGCCAGCGTCCGCGAGATCACCGAGTCCCTCCTGACCTCCACCCACGCCGAGCGCGCCGCGATCCCCTCGATGCACCCGGGCCGCGTGGACGTCATCGGTGCCGGCGCCCTCGTACTCCTGACGATCATGGAACGGATCGGAGCGGAGGAGGTCGTCGTGAGCGAGCACGACATCCTGGACGGGATCGCCTGGAAGGCGGCAGAGGACCTTCAGTAGGCCGCTGAGCTACCCGTGGGTGATCTCTCCTGAGCAGTTTCGGTAACGCATGAGCGCATCCCAGGGGCCCCGGAAACCCTCTCGGAAATACTCCGCCGAGAAAGTTCGTGAAGTTCTTCACAAGGAAATCTGCCCTGCTGGGGGAGGTTTTTGGCGTCTGGGGCGGGCCAGAGGTCGTGCGGGGTTCCGGAGCGCGTGCGCGAGGCCGTCAACGGGGTGCCGGAAGGCGGGGGAACGAGCGACTGGTTCAGCCGGGTCACAGGCCCAAAGAGCAGCTCACGCGGTGTTGACAACACCTCAAAGCCCCCCATGGTTCCCCTGTGGAGGCAGGGGGCGGGGAATGCGAGCCGGGCAGTGTAGCAGAGGGTGCGATGGAGCTTGTGAAGGGGCGCACGAGCTACCCCCCTGGAACGGGTGGATACTCGATGGCATGAGCACCACGGAGCGTCCCAGGATCCTCGTAGTAGGCGGTGGGTACGTAGGCCTGTACGCAGCTCGGCGCATTCTGAAGAAGATGCGCTACGGCGAGGCGACCGTCACGGTCGTCGACCCCCGGTCGTACATGACCTACCAGCCCTTCCTCCCCGAAGCCGCCGCCGGCAGCATTTCGCCTCGGCACGTCGTCGTCCCGCTGCGACGCGTGCTGCCCAAGGCGGAAGTTCTGACCGGCCGGGTCACCACCATCGACCAGGACCGCAAGGTCGCCACGATCGCCCCCCTCGTGGGTGAGGCGTACGAGCTGCCTTTCGACTACCTCGTCATCGCCATGGGCGCGGTCTCCCGCACCTTCCCGATCCCCGGCCTCGCCGAGCAGGGCATCGGCATGAAGGGCATCGAGGAGGCCATCGGCCTGCGCAACCACGTGCTTGAGCAGCTCGACAAGGCGGACTCCACGAACGACGAAGAGGTCCGGCGCAAGGCGCTGACCTTCGTCTTCGTCGGCGGTGGCTTCGCCGGCGCCGAGACCATCGGCGAGGTCGAGGACATGGCCCGCGACGCGGCCAAGTACTACACCAACGTGTCGCGCGAGGACATGCGGTTCATCCTCGTCGACGCCGCGGACAAGATCCTTCCCGAGGTCGGTCCGAAGCTCGGCGCGTACGGCAAGGAGCACCTGGAGTCCCGTGGGGTCGAGGTGTACCTGTCCACCTCCATGGACTCCTGCGTCGACGGCCACGTGGTGCTGAAGAACGGCCTCGAGGTCGACTCCAGCACGATCGTCTGGACGGCCGGCGTCAAGCCGAACCCCGTCCTCTCCCGCTTCGGTCTGCCGCTCGGCCCGCGCGGTCACGTCGACACCCAGGCGACCCTCCAGGTCCAGGGCACCGACTACATCTGGGCCGCCGGCGACAACGCCCAGGTGCCGGATGTCGCCGCCCGCAAGGCCGGCGTCGAGAACGCCTGGTGCCCGCCGAACGCCCAGCACGCGCTGCGTCAGGCGCGGGTCCTCGGCGACAACGTGATCTCCGGTATGCGGGGCTTCCCGCAGAAGGAGTACGCGCACGCCAACAAGGGTGCGGTGGCCGGGCTCGGCCTCCACAAGGGCGTCGCGATGATCGTCATGGGCAAGATGAAGATCAAGCTCAAGGGCCGGCTCGCCTGGTACATGCACCGCAGCTACCACGGATTCGCGATGCCGACGTGGAACCGCAAGATCCGGGTCTTCGCCGACTGGACGCTCGCGGTGTTCCTCAAGCGCGAGGTCGTCTCGCTCGGCGCCATCGAGACGCCGCGCGAGGAGTTCTACGAGGCGGCCAAGCCGGCGCCCAAGGTGGCCCAGTCCGCCGAGGCCCAGCTCCCGCCGACCCGCGCCAAGTCGGAGGAGAAGGCCAAGGCCTCCTGACCTCCGGTCACTGATCGACCCGAAGGGGCTCCCCGCCATCCGTGGTGCGGGGGGCTCCTTCGGCGTTTTCTCGCCCGCGCCACAATTTGCGTGGATGTAACGCTTTTGCGGGACTGCGCTTTGGTCGTCGCGGTGTTTACGTGGTGTTGGACTTCTGGGATCCATCGTCACGGAGGTGTGCGCCATGCAGGACGCCGCACTGCGGCTCGAGACTCTCCTTGAACAGCTGCTGGGGGCGCCGCTCCCGGTGCGTCTGCGCGCCTGGGACGGTTCGGAAGCGGGTCCGCCGGGTGCCCCGACCCTCGTCGTACGTAATCGCCGTGCTCTTCGCCGACTGCTGTGGAAGCCAGGGGAGTTGGGGCTCGCCCGGGCCTGGGTCGCCGGTGATCTGACCGTGGACGGTGACCTCTACGCCGTCCTCGAGCTGATCTCGGGGCTCGTCTGGGAGCGTGGCGAGGACGCTCGGAGCCTGGGGGAGACGTTGCGGGATCCGGAGGCACGGGCCGCCGTGCGCGGGCTCGTGAGGATGGCGTGGCCCCCGCTGCCGCCCGCCCCGCCCCGCGAGGAGGTGCGCAGGCGCTCCCATCTGCACACCAAGCGCACCGACAGACGCGCCATCAGCCACCACTACGACGTCGGCAACGACTTCTACGAGATCGTCCTCGGGCCGTCGATGGTCTACTCGTGCGCGTACTGGCCCACCCCGGACGCCACCCTCGAGGACGCCCAGCGCGACAAGCTCGAACTCATCGCCCGCAAGCTGGACTTGAAGCCGGGCGGGCGGCTGCTCGACGTCGGCTGCGGCTGGGGCTCGATGGCCATCCACGCCGCCCGCGAGCACGGCGTGAGTGTCGTCGGCGTCACGCTGTCGCACGAGCAGGCCGCGTACGCCCGCAAGCGCGTCGCCGACGAAGGGCTCACCGACCGCGTCGAGATCCGCGTCCAGGACTACCGTGACGTCGCCGACGGGCCGTACGACGCGATCTCCTCCGTCGGCATGGCCGAACACGTCGGCAGCGAACGGTATCTGGAGTACGCGCGGACCCTGTTCGCCCTGCTCAAGCCGGGCGGGCGGCTCCTGAACCACCAGATCGGCCGACGTCCGCGGCGCGACGAATCGGCGTACGAGGTCGACGAGTTCATCGACGCGTACGTCTTCCCGGACGGCGAGCTCGCGCCCATCGGCAGCACCGTCACGCAGCTCGAGAGCGCCGGGTTCGAGGTGCGGGACGTCGAGTCGATTCGCGAGCACTACGCGCTCACCCTGCGCCGCTGGGTCGCCAACCTGGAGGCCGGCTGGCCGCTGGCGGTCCGCCTCACCAGCCCCGGCCGGGCTCGCGTCTGGCGGCTCTACATGGCCGCCTCCGCCCTCGCCTTCGAGCACAACGGCATCAGTGTGAACCAGGTGCTTGCGGTGAAGACCCCCGGGTCCGGCGTGTCGGGGATGCCGCTGCGGGCGCGTACCTGGAACTGAAACGCCGAGGGCCCCGTTCCCTCCCGGCCTCCCGGGAACGGGGCCCTTGTGCGCGTACGGCTACTCCGCCTTGATCGCGTTCAGCATGTTCAGCTTCGCGGCGTTGCGGGCCGGCCACAGCGCGGCCAGGACGCCCACCAGACCGGCCAGCACCAGGAAGATCCCGATCCGGTCCCAGGGCAGGACCAGCGTGTAGCCCGGGATCTCCTCCTTGATGGTCTCGCCGATCGCCCAGCCGAGGAACGAGCCGAGACCGATGCCGATCACCGCGCCGAACACCGAGATGACCACGGCCTCGAGCCGGACCATCCGCTTCACCCGGCGCCGGTCGAGACCGATCGCCCGCAGCATGCCGATCTCCTGCTGCCGTTCGAAGACCGACATCGCGAGGGTGTTGACGACGCCCAGCACCGCGATGATCAGGGCCATCGCCAGCAGGCCGTACATGATGTTCAGCATCGTGTTGATGGCGCCGCCGAACTCGTTGCGGATGTCCTGCTTGTCCATGATCGTGATCGCGGGGTTGTCGCCCAGCGCGTCGATGAGGACCTTTTCGTTCGCCGAGGTCTGGCCGCCGTCGACCTTCACGAAGATCTGCAGGATGTACGGCTTCGCCTCGTGCTGGTTCGCGATCTTGGTGTCGATGAGGACGGGGGAGAGGAACTCGCTGTCCTTGTAGACGGCGCCGACCGTCAGTGTTGCCTTCTTCTCGTCGGCGAAGGTGACGGAGAGGCTGTCGCCGGGCTTCCAGCCCTTGCTCTTGGCCGTCTTCTCCGCGACCGCGACCTGGCCCTTCGCGAGCGAGTCGACGTTGCCGGCGACGACGTCGACGTTCAGGACCTGCTCGATGTCGCCCGGTGTGACCGCCGAAGCGGACACGTAGTCGTTATCGACCTGGAAGTAGGCGTCCTGCTGCGGCGATACCGCGGATACGCCCTTGGCCTTCTCCAGCGCCGTCAGCGCGGACTGGTCGAGGTCCCCGCCGTTCGCCATCGAGACCATGTAGTCGGCTTTGATGTTGTCCGTGGTCATCTTGTCGATGGCCGTGCCGACCGTGATACCGATCACCGACAGGCCGGTCACCAGCGTCAGTCCGATGGCCAGCGCGGAGGCCGTGGCTCCGGTGCGGCGCGGATTGCGTACCGCGTTCTGGCCGGCCAGCTTGCCGGCCACCCCGAAGGGGCCGACCAGCAGCGGACGGACGAGCGCGATCACGGGCCGGGACAGCAGCGGGATCAGGATGATCACACCGACCAGCGCGAAGAACGCGCCCGCCCCGATGTACATACGGCCGTCGCTGCCGCCGGTCGAGGCACCCACCACGATCGCTGCCGCGCCGAGGCCGGTGATGGCCGTACCGATGGAGTTGCGCACCACCAGCGACTTGGTGGTCGCCACCGCGTGGACGCTGCTCATGGCCGCCACCGGCGGGATCTTCGCGGCCCGACGGCCGGGCAGCCAGGCGGCGAACATCGTGATCAGCACACCGACACCGAGCGCGGCGAGCACCGGCGTGGCCGACAGGATCAGCGGTCCGTCCGGAATCTTCATCTCGAACGCGGCCATTCCGGACCGCAGACCCACCGCGAGCCCGATGCCCAGGACGAAGCCGATCACCGAGGCGACCAGGCCCACCACCGCGGCCTCGGCGAGCACCGAGCGGGTGATCTGCTTGCGCGACGCGCCGACGGCGCGCATCAGGGCGATCTCCTTCGTGCGCTGGGCGACCAGCATCGTGAAGGTGTTGGAGATCAGGAAGATCCCGACGAACAGCGCGATGCCCGCGAAGCCGAGCAGGACCTGCTTGAGGCTGCCCAGCCCCTGTTCGATGTTCTTGGCCTGCTCGTCCGCGAGCGCCTGGCCGGTCTTGGCCACGGCCGTGTCGGGCAGCAGCGGCTCGACCGCGTCCAGGATCTTCGCGTCGGACGCGCCGGCGGCGGCGATGACGGTGACGCTCTCGAAGTAGCCCGGCTCGAGGTACTGCTTCTGGGCGACCGCGGTGTCGAAGAGGACGAGGCTGCCGCCGGCGTTCACGGCGCCGTCCTCGGTGGTGAACACACCGCTGAGGGTGTACTCCTTCACCGGTCCGTTGGTCGCGACCCGCACCCGGTCGCCGACCTGGTACTTGCCCTTGGTCGCGGATTCCTTGTCCAGGGCGATCTGATCGTCCTTCACCGGGCCCGAGCCGTCGGTGAATGTGTAGGCCGTGTCCTTGCCGTCCTTGCCGGGCGCGAAGTTGGAGCCCTTGTTGGACCAGCCGACGCCGATCAGCTTCCCGTCGGGGTCGGCGACTCCGGCGAAGCCCTCGACTCGGCCGTACACGCCGGCGACGCCGTCCACGGCGGAGATCTTGTCGAGGGTCTTCCGGGAGAGGCCGGGTTCTTCCTCCGGGTCGGCGTGCGAGGCGTGCGAGGTGACGGCGACCGCGACGTTGTCGTAGCTCTTCGCCGACTGGTTGCGGAAGGCGTTGGAGAGGGTGTCGGCGAAGACCAGGGTGCCGGACACGAACGCCACGCCGAGCATCACGGCGAGCACGGTCATCAACAACCTGGCCTTGTGCGCGAGCACGTTGCGCAGGGCGGTACGGAACATGGTGTCTTCTCAGTCCAGGAGGGGGAGGGGAGAACAGGCCGGTGGGCGAGTCCGGGGCGTAGGCCGGTGGCCAACTGCGGGCACCAGTGGGCCGCGCCTCTTCAGGGGCGCGGGGCTGCATCGATGTGCGGCTCCGCCGCGAGAGCGCGCCCTTCCGAGCGGGCGCCAGGGGAGCGCCCCTTTTTAGGGGCGCGGGGCTGTGTCAATTTGCGGCTCCGCCGCGTGAGCGCGCCCCTTCAAGCGGGCGGCGCCCTATAGGGGCGCGGGGAACTGCGCGACCAGCCCCAACCGGGCCGCACCCGAGATACGACCCATGGGGCTTGGGGCGCAGCCCCAATCACCGCACAACCAGCGTCAGCTGGTACGACCCTTGGCATCGAACTGCTTCATGCGATCCAGCACCGCGTCCGCCGTAGGCCCGTACACCTCGTCGACGATGCGCCCGTCGGCGAGGAAGATGACGCGATCGGCGTACGCCGCGGAGACCGGGTCGTGGGTGACCATCACCACGGTCTGCCCCAACTCCCGCACGGAGTTGCGCAGGAAGCCGAGCACCTCGGCGCCCGAGCGCGAGTCGAGGTTTCCGGTCGGCTCGTCGCCGAAGATGATGTCCGGCCTGGAGGCGAGCGCCCGCGCCACGGCGACGCGCTGCTGCTGGCCGCCGGAGAGCTGGGCGGGCCGGTGCTTGAGGCGGTCAGCGAGCCCCACCATCCCGATCACCGAGTTCAGCCACTCCTTGTCGGCCTTGCGGCCCGCGATGTCCATCGGAAGGGTGATGTTCTCCAGCGCCGTCAACGTCGGCAGCAGATTGAACGCCTGGAAGATGAACCCGATCTTGTCCCGCCGAAGCTGCGTCAGCTGCTTGTCCTTGAGGGAGCCCAGCTCCGTGTCCCCGATCCGCACGGAGCCCGACGAGAACGTGTCCAGGCCCGCCACACAGTGCATCAGCGTGGACTTGCCGGATCCGGAAGGACCCATGATCGCGGTGAGCTCGGCCTGCCGGAAGTCGACAGAGACCCGGTCCAGGGCGATCACCTGGGTCTCGCCCTGTCCGTAGACCTTCGACAGATCCGAGGCACGCGCGGCCACGGCGGTGGCGCGGCCGGCGATGGGAGTGGTGGTGGTCACGGGTCGGTGCTCCTGTCGGTACGACGACGAGTGGCGAACGTGGCTTCCATCGTCGTGGCCGATCGGCGCCGTGTAGTCAGCCGCTGCTCCGGTTCTGATGGGCGACTGCGGTCGGACCGTACGCGCTTGAGTCATACCTGCGGATGACACGTACCCCTGACAGGGCCATAGGTGACGGTTCGTCGGATGACGCTCGTTCGGGCGGTGAATTCACGTCATTCCGCAGGTGCCGCGAGGTCTCTGTGAAAGGGCTCGTGGCAAGTGCCGATCGCCCGTACGGTGGGCTGATGCACCCTCAGACGTCAATAAAATAAGACAACATCGAGCCGCCCGTCCGCTGTTCGAGGGATGCGCCCCGTTAGGCTCGGAACCTCAAAATGCGGAGCCCATGGCCTGCCCGGATGGTGGAATGCAGACACGGCGAGCTTAAACCTCGCTGCCCCTACGCGGGCGTGCCGGTTCAAGTCCGGCTCCGGGCACCACCCGACCCTCCCGCGGACCCGCGGTTTCCCTGCATCGTTCATTGAAGACTTCACGGCAGAACCGTTGACAGCGGCCGTACGCCGTCGGAGACTCACGCTGAGAAATCGGTGAAATAAATTTCACCAGACGAACATCGTGAAGAACACTACCGCACGAACAGCGCGAAGGGGCGTACCGATGCGTACCACTGTCGGGATCATCGGGGCCGGACCGGCCGGGCTGCTGCTGGCGCGGCTGCTGCACAACGCGGGGATCGACTCGGTCGTCCTGGAGAGCCGCGACCGCGCGTATGTGGAGCATCGGCAGCGGGCCGGAATCCTGGAGCAGGGCACGGTCGACGTGCTGCGCGCGGCCGGCGCCGGCGAGCGCATGGACCGCGAGGGGCTGCGGCACGACGGGATCGAGCTGCGGTTCGCGAAACGGCGCCACCGTGTCGACTTCCCCGGGCTCACGGGCGGCCGGTCGGTGATGGTGTACGCGCAGACGGAGGTCTGCAAGGACCTCATCGCGCTCCAGCTCAAGGAGGGCGGTCCGCTGCTCTTCGAGGCGGAGGCACTGGCCGTGGAGGGGGCGGACAGCGAAAGGCCGCGCGTGCGCTTCAGGCACGAGGGGCGCGAGGACGTCCTGGAGTGCGACTACGTCGTCGGCTGCGACGGCTCCTGGGGTGTGGCACGCAAGGCGATCCCCGAGGAGCTCACGCAGGTCTTCGAGCGGACGTACCCCTTCGGCTGGCTCGGCATCCTCGCCGACGTACCGCCCTCGCACGACGAACTCGTCTACGCCCACCACGACCGCGGCTTCGCCCTGCTGAGCATGCGCTCCCCCCAGGTCTCCCGGCTCTACCTCCAGGTGCCCGAGGGCACGGAAGCCGAGGAATGGGGCGACGAGGCGATCTGGGACGAGCTGGAGCGCCGCTTCGAGACGGCCGACGACTGGAAGCTCGAGAGGGGCCCGATCACACAGAAGTCCGTGACGCCGATGCGCTCTTACGTCCACGAGCCGATGCGCCACGGACGGCTCTTCCTCGCCGGGGACGCCGCCCATATCGTGCCGCCCACCGGAGCGAAGGGCCTGAACCTCGCCGTCGGCGACGTCGTCACCTTCGCGCGGGCGCTCGTCCACCTCAAGGAGACCGGTTCGGCCGAGCGCCTGGACGCCTACTCCGAGACCTGCCTGCGCCGTGTCTGGCAGGCCGAGCGCTTCTCGTACGCGATGACGACCCTGCTGCACCGCACGCCCGACGCGACCCCCTTCGAGGACCGTATCCAACTCGCCCGCCTCGACCGGATCACCGCCGCCCGCTCGGCCGAACAGGACCTCGCCGAGTGCTACACGGGCTTCCCGCTGGAGTGATCGCGGGGAGCACCACGATCGGGGGAACCGGAGTGGCCCGTGGCGGCGTTGTAACGGTGCCGGGAATGCTGGATTGAACACTGGCGTTCCCGGTCACAACAGAGGAAAGATCCTCCCCAAGCACTAGAGGCATCCCTTTGCCTACCCATTACTCTTGAGCCCAGAGCCACGCAGGGTGGCCATGGAGGAGTGAAATGAGGAGCAGCAACCCGGTCTTCTCGCGACGGGGGTTCAGCCGCGACAACGGCTACGCGGGCTTCAACGCCCAGCCGCAGGCCGGGGGCCCCGCTGTCGGCACGCAGGGGAACCCGTACGCACAGGGCTCTCCGTACGCCCCGCAGGGCGGCAACCCGTACGCGCAGAATCCTTACGCACAGAACCCGTACGCCCCGCAGGACGTTCAGCACGGCGCCCCGCCGCAGGCCCCGCCCGCCACCGACCGCATGACCATGGACGACGTCGTCGCCCGCTCGGCCATGACGCTCGGCACGGTCGTCGTCGGCGCGGTGCTCGCCTGGGCCCTGCTGCCGGTCTCGCCGAGCAGCTGGGGTCTGGCCATCGGCTCGGCGCTCATCGCGATGGTCCTGGCCCTGGTCCAGACGTTCAAGCGCAAGGCCTCGCCCGCGCTGATCCTGGCGTACGCCGCCTTCGAGGGCGTCTTCCTCGGCGTGATCAGCGAGATGTTCAACAGCCGCTGGTCGGGCGCACCCTTCCAGGCGGTGCTCGGCACCATGGCGATCGCAGGCGCCACCCTTCTCGTCTACCGAGCGGGCTGGATCCGGGTCACCGCCAGGTACGCGCGCATCGGCATGACGATCGCCATCGGCTTCGTGCTCATCATGGCGGTCAACCTGCTGCTGGTCGTGTTCGGCATCGCGCCTGACGGCGGGCTGCGGAGCATGGGCGCACTCGGCGCGATCGTCGGCATCCTCGCGCTCGTCCTGGGCGCGTTCTTCCTGACGCTCGACTTCAAGCAGATCGAGGACGGCGTCGCCTACGGCGCTCCGCGCCAGGAGTCCTGGCTGGCCGCCTTCGGCCTGACCATGACCCTTGTGTGGATCTACATCGAGATGCTGCGCCTGGTCGCCATCTTCAGCGGCGACGACTAGTAGGGCCGCCCGCCCGGATCACCACCGGGCGGTAGCGGCTGAAGGGCCCGTGAACCTCCGGTTCACGGGCCCTTCGTCGATGTTTCTCCCTGGTGCGCGCTCAGAGCAGTTTGCGCGCTGCCCTCCTCAGGTCGTACTCGTGAATGATCGCTTTGGCGTGGCCGTACGCGAGGTTGTGCTCGGCGCGGAGCCAGCTGACCTTCTCCTCGAAGCGGAAGAGAGCGGGGCCTTCGTCGACGGTGCGCAGCCAGTCGGACACTTCACGACCGGTGCAGTGAGGGATACGGGCGAGCATGTTGCGGTGGGTCTCCTCGGAGAAGACTTGGGACATCGGCGCCTCCGGACGCATGGGATGTAAGCCGGTCCTTCAAGTCACGGTGCCTGAGCGTTGGCTTGTTGGCAACAGTCCGGTTGAGGCGCGTAGTCTCGCGGCGTGCTGGATACGACCCCCCTGACCCGCGCCGTGGACCATTTCGCCGACCGGCTGCGGGCCGCTCCGCAGAGCCGACTCCAAAGGGGCGCGGCGGCCGAAGCGCTGGGCCTGGCCAGGGAGTTGGCGGTGCGTGCCCAGCGGATCGAGGACGCTTCGGGGCCGGTGCGGGAGATGCCCGACGCGGGGATGTTCGCCGCGGCCGACCAGATCATGGTCGCCGGGCACGATCTGGCTGTCGTACTGAGAAACGAGGGGGAGCTCGCGGAGGCGGTGCGGCTCGTGGCGGAGGCGCAGAAACGCGCCGGGGTGTAGTCCTCCGCTCCCGGCGCGTGTGGGTCTCGTGGGGCTCGCGGGCCCTTACAGCGACGCTATGACCCGGTCCGCGAGTATGTAGACGTTCTCCTCGCCGCAGGCGAAGGTCAGGGCGTACGCGCCCGAGATGCCCGAGCCGCCGAGGAGTACCGGCGTCTCGCCCGCTTGGAGTGCGGTGACCAGTTGCTCGGCGGTCTCGCGGTGGCCGGGGGTCATGCAGAGCGTGGTGCCGTCGGCGAAGACGTAGACGTCGAGTGTGCCCAGCGGGCCGGGGCGGACGTCGGTCAGTTCCGTACGGGACTCGGCCAGGTCCTCCAGGCAGGCGACCGTACGCTCGTGATCGTTCACGACCGGTGACTGGACCGGTACGAAGTCGGGGTGCGAGGGGTGGCGGCGGCGGGCCGCGGCCAGCTCGGCGGAGTCCGCGGCGAACTCCTCGGCGTCGGCGCCGGGCTCCGTCACCGATTCCAGGTGATCCAGGCCCGCGAAGTCCGACTGCCGGGGCAGGAACAGTTCGCTGTCCGGCAGTCCGAGCAGCGTGGGCGCGTCCGAGGCGTCACGCGCCTCCTGGGCGGCCCAGAACGCCCGCGCCTCGGCCAGCTCCCGCTCCCGCTCCTCCGCGAGCGCCTCGGCGACAGCAGCGCGTATCTCGCCCGTGTCCGCGGCCGAGCGGGCCGCGGGCACGACGGCGCGCGCGCCCGCCACACGGCTCGCGGTGAGCTCCGTGTGCAGGGACGCGACCTGCCGGCGCAGCCCGAGCACGGCGCGCAGGGTGGCGACGCCCACGGCCAGGGCGGCGGCCGCGGTGAGCAGTAGGGCAAGAGGGATGGCGCTCACTGACGTACTCCCGGTTCAAAGTCGACCCCCGACTTCCTACATCAGCTTGAAGGGCGGACTATCCACCTGTCAGTGCGTAACGTCACGAAAAGGACAGGACATTCAGCCCGGAGTTTCCCAGGGGAACGGTTCTGACCTGCGTAAATCGCGCCCCGGAGGGAGATAGGTCACATCCTGGGGGAGATTGGATCACAAAACGGCCCAGAGCCCCGGGGGTTACTGGGTTCTGGGCCGTTTCGGTCACGCAGGGTTCAACTGCTGTTACCCGTACGGCTTCAGCTGAGGCGCTCGATGACCATCGCCATGCCCTGGCCGCCGCCGACGCACATCGTCTCCAGACCGAACTGCTTGTCGTGGAACTGGAGGGAGTTGATGAGCGTGGCGGTGATGCGGGCGCCGGTCATGCCGAAGGGGTGGCCGACCGCGATCGCGCCGCCGTTGACGTTCAGCTTGTCGAGCGGGATGTTCAGGTCGCGGTAGCTCGGGATGACCTGGGCGGCGAAGGCCTCGTTGATCTCGGCCAGGTCGATGTCGTCGATGGTCAGGCCGGCGCGGGCGAGTGCCTGCTTCGACGCCTCCACCGGTCCGTAGCCCATGATCTCGGGGGACAGGCCCGAGACGCCCGTGGAGACGATCCGGGCGAGCGGGGTCAGTCCCAGCTCACGGGCCTTGGTGTCGCTCATGATCACGAGGGCGGCGGCGCCGTCGTTCAGCGGGCAGCAGTTCCCGGCCGTGACGAGCCCGTCCGGGCGGAAGACCGGCTTCAGGCCCTGGACGCCCTCCAGCGTCACGCCCGGACGCGGACCGTC
Organism: Streptomyces yerevanensis; assembly: GCF_000716805.1. Classification (NCBI taxonomy): domain Bacteria; kingdom Bacillati; phylum Actinomycetota; class Actinomycetes; order Kitasatosporales; family Streptomycetaceae; genus Streptomyces; species Streptomyces yerevanensis. The sequence continues at coordinate 126,705 of NZ_JNWJ01000025.1, forward strand.
GTCCTTGCCGACGACCGTGCCGTCAGGCGTGGTGACCGGGGTGATCTCGCGCTCCCAGAAGCCGTTCTTGATGGCTTCCTCGGCGAGGTTCTGCGAACGGACGCCGAACTCGTCCATGTCCTGGCGCGTGACGCCCTTCAGCCGGGCCAGGTTCTCGGCGGTCTGCCCCATCGCGATGTACGGGTCGGGGAGGAGGCCGTCCTCCCGCGGGTCGTGCCAGTCGGCGCCCTCGCTCTGCGCGACTTCGGCGGTACGGGCCTCGGCGTCGGCGAAGACGGGATTGTGCGTGTCGGGCATCCCGTCGCTCGAACCCTTCACGCTCCGGCTGACCATCTCCACGCCCGCCGAGATGAACACGTCGCCCTCGCCCGCCTTGATGGCGTGCAGTGCCATGCGGCTGGTCTGGAGCGAGGAGGAACAGTAACGGGTGATGGTGCAGCCCGGGAGGTGGTCCATGCCCATCTGCACGGCGACGATGCGGCCGAGGTTATGGCCCTGCTCGCCGCCGGGCAGGCCGCAGCCGAGCATCAGGTCGTCGATGTCCTTCGGGTCCAGCGCCGGCACCTTGGCCAGCGCGGCCTCGATGATCGTGGCGGTCAGGTCGTCCGGGCGCAGGTCCTTCAGCGAGCCCTTGAAGGCGCGGCCGATCGGTGAACGGGCTGCGGAGACGATCACGGCTTCGGGCATTACGGCTCCATTGGCGTATGGCGTACGGGTGTGACTTGACAGGCCTGTCAAGGAAGTTACCCGCACGTACCGTCAAGGTCACGGGTATCGCCGTGTGACCCCGGCCGCTTTTTTCTAAGCGCTTGCTTTGCACTCCGTCGTGAGCTCCGCTGAAGGGCCCGACAACCGAACCCAACCACTCAACCGCCGGAGGCCGGCGCCGGATCACTGGCCGGCACCCGCCGCCGACGCCGCCGCTTCAACAGCGCCCAAGGACCCCGCGGCCCCGTGGGCATGGCGGCAGCGACCTCCGTGCCGGCCTCCGACGCCGCCTCCGCGGCGGCCCGGGCCACCGGCAGGAACCCCTCGCGGCGGGAAGCGTCCGGACGCTCCTCCTCCGCAGGCCAGAGCCCCAGCGCGGCGCACACCGTGGGAAGCATCGCCATCGCAGCGGTCGCGTACCCCTCCGCCGAGGGGTGGTAGTTGTCAGGCCCGAACAACTCACGAGGATTGGCCGCGAACTCGGGCCCCAGCAGGTCACCCAGAGACACCGTCCGCCCGCCCTGCTCCACCGTCCCGATCGTCTGCGCCGCCGCCAACTGCCGCGAGGCCCGCCGGGCCAGCCAGCGCAACGGCTGCTGGACAGGCTCGATGGTGCCCAGGTCGGGACACGTACCGACGACCACCTCCGCCCCGGCGGTACGAAGACGACGTACCGCCGCGGACAGGTGCCGGACCGACTGCGTCGCAGGCATACGGTGCGTGACATCGTTCGCGCCGATCATGATCACGCATACGTCGGGGACCCTGTCCGGGTCCCCGAGTGCCAGGACGACCTGGCGATCCAGGTCGTCCGACTGGGCGCCAGGCAACGCCACGTTCCGCAACGACACCGGCCGCTCGGCCACCGCCGCAAGCCCCGAGGCCAGCAGCGCGCCCGGCGTCTGGCGAGCCCGGTGCACACCCTGCCCCGCGGCCGTGGAGTCCCCGAGCATGGTCAGCCGCAAGGGGGCACCGGCGCCGACGTACGCACGCCCGTACAGTCCGTCCGCGCTGGGCGGATGCGGACTGTGGCCGTTCCCCACCTGCCGCTTCGCCAACTGCACCTCGGCCAGCACAAGGCCGATCGTCGCCGCGCCCAGCAACCCGATCCCACCGCCGCCATACGCCGCGCCCGCCGCGATCCGCCGTGCCACCCTCGCCCTCGACAAGCTCGACATGCGAAGCCGCCACCTCCTTCAAACCCGTACACCCACTGCTTGCCCCGCCGAGGCTGTCGGCCAATCTCAACACAGCGTGAACGCCCGGTAGGGGGCTTACTCTGACGGAACCACCCCGACCACTTCTTTTAAGCTCCGGAGACAACGGTGCAATTCCACGACTCGATGATCAGTCTCGTCGGCAACACCCCGCTGGTGAGGCTCAACAGCGTGACCGCCGGTATCCAGGCGACCGTCCTCGCGAAGGTCGAGTACTTCAACCCCGGCGGCTCCGTGAAGGACCGCATCGCCCTGCGCATGATCGAGGCCGCGGAGGAGAGCGGAGCCCTCAAGCCCGGGGGCACGATCGTCGAACCGACCAGTGGGAACACAGGTGTCGGGCTCGCCATCGTGGCGCAGCAGAAGGGGTACAAGTGCATCTTCGTGTGCCCCGACAAGGTGTCCACCGACAAGATCAATGTGCTGCGCGCGTACGGCGCCGAGGTCGTCGTATGCCCGACCGCCGTGGACCCCGAGCACCCGGACTCGTACTACAACGTCTCCGACCGGCTGGTCCGGGAGACCCCCGGCGCCTGGAAGCCCGACCAGTACTCCAACCCGAACAACCCCCTCTCGCACTACCACTCCACCGGCCCCGAGCTGTGGGAGCAGACGGAGGGGCGGATCACGCACTTCGTCACCGGGGTCGGGACGGGCGGCACCATCTCCGGTACGGGGCGGTATCTGAAGGACGCGAGTGACAGCAGGGTCCAGGTCATCGGCGCCGACCCGGAGGGGTCCGTGTACTCCGGCGGATCCGGGCGGCCGTATCTCGTGGAAGGCGTGGGCGAGGACTTCTGGCCCACCGCCTACGACCGCACCGTCGCGGACGAGATCGTCGCCGTGTCCGACAAGGACTCCTTCCAGATGACGCGACGGCTCGCGAAGGAGGAAGGGCTGCTCGTCGGCGGGTCGTGTGGGATGGCCGTCGTGGCGGCGCTGGAGGTGGCTTCGCGGCTCGGGCCCGACGATGTGGTGGTCGTGCTGCTGCCGGACAGTGGGCGCGGGTACCTCAGCAAGATCTTCAATGATGAATGGATGGCCGACTACGGCTTCCTGGAGGACAGCGGGCCGAGCGCGCGTGTCGGCGATGTGCTCAGCGACAAGGCGGGCGGTTCCATCCCCTCGCTCGTCCATATGCACCCGGACGAGACGGTCGGGGAGGCAATCGAGGTGCTGCGCGAGTACGGCGTCTCGCAGATGCCGGTCGTCAAGCCGGGCGCCGGACACCCGGACGTGATGGCCGCCGAGGTCGTCGGCTCGGTCGTCGAACGGGAGCTGCTGGGAGCCCTGTTCAGCAAGTCGGCTTCCCTCGAGGACCCGCTGGAGAAGCACATGTCGGCGCCGCTGCCGCAGGTCGGCTCCGGTGAGCCGGTGGCCGACCTGATGTCCGTACTCGGGGCGGCCGACGCGGCGATCGTGCTGGTCGAGGGCAAGCCGACCGGGGTCGTCAGCCGTCAGGACCTGTTGTCCTTCCTGGCGAAGAGCAACCGGCAGTAGGAATTCCGGTGAACCACGCGTGCCGGAGGGAAACTTCCGGCACGCGTGACCCGTGCGGAACTTCGCGGAAGTGGTACGAGCGCGTCACGTCCGCGCAGCACCGGCTTAACACGGGTCCGGCACTGTTGTGGATGTCGGCAAGGGCGGGAGCGGCTCCCCGCTCAGGCCGACGCCGAACGGCGCCAAGGACCTCCGGAGCGGCTCCCGGACCTCCATGGACGCCATGGACGCGCAAGCCCGGCCCTGACCCGGCCCGCGTCCCTCGCGGGGACCGCCGTCGTCCCGCCCCCCTTTACAGGGGGTGCGGCGGTCCCCGCGAATAGCTTTTTCTACGCGCGGTGGGGCTCAGTCTTCCCAGTCCGAGTCCGGCTTCTTCTTGCCGCGGCCGAACAGTGGGGTGTGGCGGGCGACCTGGACCACGTTGACACCCACGATGCCCGTCCAGGCGATGAGGAGGCCGGGCAGGTCCGCGACGCCTCCGCCGATCGCGGACAGGGGGATCGCCAGGACCAGCGAGACGATCCCGAAGCCGAAACGCTCGCCCCAGGAATCGTTGGCCTGCGGGGAACGTGCGCCCCGGGCCACCACCATCTGCTGTTCCGCGACCTGTCGTCGCACCCGGCGCTCGATCGCGCCGTCCATGCGCTGCTCGACCTTCTCCAGGAAGGAGTCGACCAGCGCCGAGTCGTACTCGTCGCCCAGCTCCCTGCGCGCGTGCAGGGTGGCGTCGAGTTCCTTTTTGAGTTCGGCGTCGCGGGCATCCATACCGGTCATGTCCTTACCGTAAGGAGCCCGCGCCCGCTTGGCACTGGGGTTAGCCCCCCTGTCCGCGCTGGGCCGTACCCCCGGCCGCTACGTCGTCAGGCCCTTCTTCTCGGCGTACGCGTTCGCCACGTCCTCGGGGTCCTTCTTGTCCTTGTCGACCTGGCGGTTGAGCTCGGTGAGATCCGCGGTGGTGAGGACGTTGCCGAGCGCGGCGAGGGCCTTGCGGACGGTCGAGTCGGCCCTGCGGTCGGCGATCAGGGGGACGACGTGCTGGCCGGGGATCAGGTTCTTGGGGTCGGTGAGGACGACCCACTGGTTCTCCTGGATGTCGGTGTCGGTGGTGAAGAGGTTCGCCACGTCCACATCGCCCTTCTTGAGGGCGCCCTTCACCAACGGCCCCGAGGAATCAAGGGACTTGAACTCCTTGAACTCCACCCCGTACACCTCCTCCAGGCCCACCACGCCGACCTCGCGCGTCTTCACCTCGGGCGCGGCCCCGAGGACGAGCCTGCCGTTCTGCTTCTTCAGGTCGGCGAGGGACGCGAGGCCGTACTTGTCGGCGGTCTCCTGGGTGACGACGAACGCGTCGGAGTCCTCGGCCATGCCGTACGGCAGCACCTGGAGCCCGGCGGGCAGGGCCATCGCGAGGGCGTTCTGCATCTCGCCCTCCTCGGTGGCCTTCGACTTGGGGTCGACGTAGTGGAGGAGCGCGCCCTGGTACTCGGGGAGCAGATCGATGTCGCCGCCCTTGATGGCGGGGATGAGGATCTCGCGGGTGCCGAGGTTCGGGCGGACGGTCGTCTTGACGCCCGCGGCGTCGAGTACGGCCGCGTAGAGGTAGCCGAGGACCTGGTTCTCGGTGAAGTTGGCGGTGCCGATGGTGACGCCGCTCTTGCTGGAGCCGCCGCCGCTGCCGGCGTCGCCCTCGCCGTCGAGCGAGGTGATGCCGCTGCTGCAGGCGGAGAGGACGGGGACGGAGGCGGCGGCGAAGAGGCCGCCGAGGAGGGTACGTCGGTTCATGGTGCTGGGCTCCTAAGCCGGGCGGTGGCGGAAGAGGGCGCGCTGGAGGGCGGAGAGGGCGAGGTCCAGGGCGACGGCGACCACGGCTACCAGCACCGCGCCGCCCAGCACCTGCACGAGGTCGCGCTGGGCGAGCCCGTCGAACACGTACCGGCCCAGGCCGCCGAAAGACACGTACGCGGCGATGGTGGCCGTCGCCACCACCTGGATGAGTGCGAGGCGCAGGCCGGTCATGATCAGGGGGAGCGCCAGGGGCAGCTCGACCTGGAAGAGGACCTGGTGCCAGCGCATGCCCTGGCCGCGCGCGGCGTCCTTCACGTCCGGGTCGACGGCGGTCATGCCCGCGTACGTGTTCGTCACGATCGCCGGGACGGCGAGGGCGACCAGCGCGACGTACACCGGCCACATCGACAGTCCGCTGGCGAGGAAGACCAGTACGACCAGGCCGACGGTCGGGAGCGCGCGGCCGAAGGACGCGAGGTTGATCGCGAGGAACGCGCCGCGTCCGGTGTGCCCGATGAGCAGGCCCAGGGGGAGGGCGATCGCGGCGGCCACGAGGGTGGCGAGGAGCGAGTACTGGAGGTGTTCGGCGAGGCGGTGGCCGATGCCGTCGGAGCCGGACCACTGCTCGCCGCTGACCAGCCATGCGCCGAGGTTCTTGAAGAGTTCGTACATGGGCTCAGGCCGCCCTTTGCTTCCGGTGGGTCCATGGCGTGAGTACGTACTGGAGGGCGACCAGGAGCGCGTCCGCGACCAGTGCCAGCAGCAGGGTGAGGGCGACGCCGACGATCACCGGTGTGGGGTAGTTGCGCTGGAAGCCGTCGGTGAAGAGCTGGCCGAGGCCGCCGTCGCCGATGTAGGTCGCCACGGAGACGAGCGAGATCGACATGACCGTCGCGATGCGGACGCCCGCCATGATCACCGGGAGCGCCAGGGGGAGTTCGACGGTGAGGAGGGTGCGGAAGGGGCGGGTGCCCATGGCCTTCGCGGCCTCTTTGGTCTTCGCCGGTACCGAGTCGAGGCCCTCGACCGTGTTCCTGAGCAGGACGACGAGGGTGTAGATCGTCAGGCCGATGACCGTGGTGGTGCGGGTGAGCCCGCTCACCGGCAGCAGGAGTACGAAGACCGCGATCGACGGGATCGTGAACAGGACGTTGGAGAGGCCGAGGAGGAGGCCGCGCAGGGGGCGGATCCGGTGGGCGACCACGGCCAGCGGGAGGGAGATCAGCAGCCCGAAGAAGACGGCGGAGAGGGCGGCCTGGAGGTGGGAGAGGGTGAGGGTGGTGAGGTCGTCGGTGTGGTCGCCTATCCACGACCAGTCGATGGTCATATGGCGGCGCCCGCTGTGCTGTGGGTGCTGTGCGCCTCGCCCGCGTGCTCGTGGATCTCGGCGCGGGAGGTGACGCCGGTGAGGGCGCCGTCCGCGTCGACACGCGCCACGAAACCGGTCGGGGAGGCGATGGACTCGTTGAGCGCGGCGAGCAGGGAGTCGGTGTCCCGCAGCGGTCGTACGGGGATCTCCGCGTCCTCGGTGCGCCAGGCCTGGGGCCTGCGTGCCTCGTCCAGAACGAGTTCCCAGGTACCGCCCTCGGGAGCCGGGCCCCGAGGCACGTCCGCGAGCGTCGTCAGCGACAGCAGCTTCAGCCCCCGCTCGGCGCCCAGGAAGTCCGCGACGAAGTCGTCCGCCGGGCGGGCCAGCAGTTCCGCTGGTGCCGCGCACTGGACGAGGTGGCCGCCGGTGCGGAAGATCGCGATGCGGTCGCCGAGCCGTACCGCCTCGTCGACGTCGTGCGTGACGAAGACGATCGTCTTGCTCAACTCCTTCTGGAGCCGGATCAGTTCGTCCTGGAGCTGGGTGCGGACGACGGGGTCGACCGCGCCGAACGGCTCGTCCATGAGGAGTACGGGCGGGTCGGCGGCGAGCGCACGGGCGACGCCGACGCGCTGCTGCTGGCCGCCGGAGAGCTGGTGCGGGTAGCGCTTGCCGGCCTCGGCCGTCAGGCCGACCGTCTCCAGGAGCTCCGCAGCCCGCGCCCGAGCCTTCCTGCGGCCCCAGCCGAGGAGCAGCGGCACCGTCGCGATGTTGTCGAGCACCGTGCGGTGCGGGAAGAGGCCCGACTGCTGGATGACGTAACCGATGGAGCGGCGGAGTTCCGCGGCGTCCTGTTCCAGCACGTCACGGCCGCCGACGCGGATGGTGCCGGAGGTCGGGTCGACCATCCGGTTGACCATGCGCAGAGTCGTCGTCTTACCGCAGCCGGAAGATCCCACGAGGACGGTCACGCCGCCTTCGGGCATCTCCAAGGAGAGGTCGTGCACCGCCGTGGTGCCGTTCGGGAAGCGCTTGTGGACCGCATCGAACTGGATCATGTGGTGTCCCTTGCCCGGCATGCATATCGTCATGCAGAGTTCTTGGTGTCTGAATAGGTTGTCAACACTCCGACGTAAAACGCCGGTTACGGATGACCGCCAGGCAAGATCGGATGTCTGAGTTTGAGGGGAGTTCGTGCGTGATGTCGTCTCGGATCGTGGATGTGCCGGGGGCCGCAGACTCGGACTCCGGTGCCCTTACGCCCGGTCTGGTCGTCCTCGACGGGTACGGCACCGGCGTCGCGGACATCGTGCGCCTCGCCGACGGAGCCGCCCGGCCCGTCCCCGGCACCGAGGCGATGAAGCGCGTCGAGGAGTCCTGGGACGCGGCGCGGCGGATCGCCGCGACCGGGCGCGTGTACGGCCGCTCCACCGGCGTCGGCGCCAACCGGAACGAGGACGTGCCGACCGAGGCGGCCGCCGGCCACGGTCTGCGGCTGCTGCGCAGCCACGCCGGGTCGATCGGCGCGGAGCTGCCCGCGCGGCAGGTGCGGGCGATGCTGGCCGTACGTGCGAACCAGTTGCTCGCGGGCGGCGCGGGCCTGCGGCCCACCGTCGTCACGGCGCTGTGCGAGGCGCTGGAGACCGGGGCGTATCCGGTCGTGAACGAGTTCGGCTCGGTGGGCACCGGGGACATCGCGGCCCTCGCCCAGGTGGGGCTTGCGCTCGCCGGGGAGCACCCCTGGCGGGAGGCGGAGCCCGGGTGGCGTACGCCGGGAGCGGGCGGGCCGGGAGTGCATGCGCCGGGAGCGCGCGGGCCGGGGGTGGGTGCTCCCGAGGCGCAGCCCCTCGACAACAACGACGCGCTCGCCCTGATCAGCAGCAACGCCCTCACCCTCGGCCAGTCCGCGCTCGCCCTGCACGAGCTGCGCGGGCTGATCGGGGCCACGCAGGTCGTCGCCGCGCTGTCCCTGCTCGCGGTGGACGGCTCGCACGAGGCGTACGCGGCGCCCGTGCACGCCGCGCGCCGGCATCCCGCGACGGCCGAAGTGGCGCGCCGAATGCGGGAGTTGACCGGCGCCGCCGACCGCCCGACACCGCCGCTCGGGCGCCTCCAGGACCCGTACGGATTCCGCTGCCTGCCCCAGATCCACGGCCCCGCGCTCGACGCCGCCGACGCCCTCGAAGAGGTGCTGACGGTCGAGATCAACGCCGCCGCCGAGAACCCGCTGATCTGCGCCGAGGACATGGCCGCCTACCACCACGGCGGCTTCTACCAGGCTGGGCTCGCCCTGGCCCTCGACCACTTCAGGCTCTCCCTCACCCAGGTCGCGCGTCTGTCGACATCCCGCCTTTCGACGCTGAACGAGCCCGCCTACACCCGCCTGCGCCCCTTCCTCGCCGACCACGAGGCCGCGTCCTCCGGCGTGATGATCCTGGAGTACGCCGCCGGGGCCGCCCTCGGCGATCTGCGCGCCTTCTCCGCGCCCGCCTCGCTCGGCCACGCTGTACTCTCCCGAGGCGTCGAGGAGCAGGCGAGCTTCGCCTCGCTCGCCGCACGTCAGACGTTGCGCACCTGCGATGCGTACCGTCTGGTCGTCGGCTGCGAACTCGTCGCCGCCGTACGGGCCCTGCGGCAGCGCGAGCTGCGGCCGGACCCGGAGCTGCCCGTGGGCCGGGCGCTGGAACTCGCCGAGTCGGTGCTCGACGCGGACCAGACCGACCGGCCGCTCACGGACGATGTGACGGCGGCGGCCGTACTGCTCGACCGGTTCACGGACATCTGGAGGGGGAGCACGGCATGAGCGTGGACAGGGATACGGGCATGGACCGAGAGGCGGGCGTGGACAGGAGCGCGAAGGTGACGGACAGTTCTGCCGCGCGGCTGCAGGCGCTCTTCGAGGGACACCGGCTGACCCCGACGCAGCGGCGTATCGCGCACAGCATGGTGCGGCGGGCCGCCGACGTGCCGTTCCTGTCGAGCGTCGAACTCGCCGAACTCGCCGGCGTCAGCCAGCCCTCCGTCACCCGCTTCGCCGTCGCGCTCGGCTTCGACGGCTACCCGGCGCTGCGCAAGCACCTGCGGGAGGTCGCGCCCACGGAGCCGGTCGCGGACACCGCTTCCTACAACGAGTACCAGCAGGCCGTCGAGGCCGAGATCGAGAACCTGCGGCATCTGGCCTCCGTACTGGCCGATCCGCGGCCGGTGGAGCGGGCGGGGCGGCTGCTCGCGGCGTCGCGTCCGCTGCCGGTGCTCGGGCTACGGGCGGCGGCCTCCCAGGCGTACGGCTTCTCGTACTTCGCGGCCAAGGTCCATCCGGACGTACGGCTGCTGCACGAGGGCGGCACGATGGTCCACGACCGGATCGACTCGGCGGTGCGGGCCGGGGCCACGGCTCTGCTGTGCTTCGCGCTGCCGCGCCATCCGCGCGAGGTCGTGGACACCCTGGCGTACGCGAAGGAGGCCGGGCTGACCGTGGTGACCGTCGCGGACTCGGCGTTCGCGCCGGTGGCGAAGGCGTCGGACCTGCTGCTGCCCGCCGCGGTCGGTACGGGGCTTGCCTTCGACACGGCCTGTGCGCCCATGCTGCTCGGGCGGGTGCTGCTGGAGGCCATGTGCGACGACCTTCCGGACGCGCAGGCGCGGCTGGAGGAATTCGACGGACGGGCGGCTGCGCGGGGCTTGTTCGTGGAGTAGAGGGCTTGTTCGTCGAGTAGTCGGCTTGTTAAGACTCGTCTCACCTTCGGTCGCTAACCTGCGCGGCCGAAGAGACTTCCGGAGAGATTGCCGAAGAGGCTTCGGGCCTTCGGACGAGGACGAGGAGGCGGGAAGGTGACGCGCGGAGGTCAGGGACTGGCTCGGGTGGCCGTCGTCGTGCGGGCCGGTGCCGTGCCGCTGTGGTGGCTGGGCGTGTTCGCGGCGGGCATCGGTGTGCTGGTGCCGGGTGTGACCGGGCGCCGGATCGGCGTGATCGCGGGGGCGGCACTGTTCCTCGTCACGGCGGCCGTGGTGGCGCTGCTGCGCAGGAAGCGGTACGTCGCCCTGGCCGAGGGTGCCGCCCGTGCGGGCAAGCACGATGTCCTCCAGGACCGTGCCGTGACCGCGCGCAACTGGCGCCGGGGGCATCGCTGGTGGTTGCTCCTCGCCTTCCTGGCCGCGCTGGGCAGCGCGTTCGCGGTGCCCGCGGCCGGGGGCATGCTGCTCGCGGGGGTGGGGGTCGGGCTTCGGCTGAAGGCCGCGTGGCTGGGCCACCTCGAGCGCGGCTCCGAGGAATTGTTGTGGGTGCGCGTCGACTGGCTCAGCCGTGGGGCGGGTGCCCCGGCGGACAAGCGTGTGAAGGCCTACCGGGCCACGGGTATCGCGGCGGGCGACGCCGCGCCCGGTGGGGCGCGGCGTCGGGGTGGCGTGCTGGTGTAGTGGGGCGGCTGCCGCTGGGTGGTCGCCCCCAGCCCTCTTACTCCTCGCCCCGTACCCGGAGCACCACCTTGTTCACCGCCCACAGGGCCACGCCGATCGCGAGCAGTACCGCCGCGCGGATGTAGACGTCCGCCGGTCGGTCGGCCAGGGGGCTGGCCAGGATCAGGGCGGTGATCGCGCCCAGGACCGGAAGGAACGTCGGGGTGCGGAAGTGGGCGTGGTCCACGGGGTCGCGGCGCAGGACCAGGACCGCGATGTTGACCACGGCGAAGACGCACAGCAGGAGGAACGCCGTCGTGTCGCCCAGGCCCTCGATCTCGCCCGTGGAGACCAGGCCGATCGCGAGCACGGTGACGAAGACGATGCCGACCACGGGGGTGCGGCGGCGGCGCAGGACGCGGCCCATGCCGCGGGGCAGGATGCGTTCGTTGGCCATGCCGTAGCACAGACGCGAGGCCATCATGATGTTGATCAGCGCGGAGTTGGTGACGGCGAACAGCGCGATGAGCGCGAAGAGCTTGTGCGGGAAGTCGACGCCGCCCGCCTTCACGACCTCCAGGAGCGGGCCGCTGGATCCCTCCAGCACCTTGTAGTCGACCAGGAGTGACGATACGAGTGCTACGAGGACGTAGATCGTGCCCGTCACCGCCACCCCGATGAAGATCGCCCTCGGGAAGGTCCGTACGGGATCCTTGGTCTCCTCCGCCATGTTGACCGAGTCCTCGAAGCCGACGAACGCGAAGAAGCCAAGCGCCGTGGCCCCCAACACGCTGGTGATCAGGGCGTATCCGGTGCCGCTCGCCTCGAACTCGCCCAGCCGGGACGGCTCTCCGTCACCCGTCAGCACGGCGTACGCGCCGATCGCGAGGATGATCGCCAGGCCCGTCAGCTCGACCAGGGTCAGGACGACGTTCGTCTTCACCGATTCCGAAACGCCCCGCAGGTTCAGGCCGGCGAGGAGCAGGATGAAGCAGATCGCGATGAGTGTCGGCGGGAGTGCGTCTCCCGTCAGCTCGGAGAGATAGTCGCCGCTGAAGGCGCGGGCCGCCGCGCTCGCGGACGACAGGCCCGAGGCCATCACCATGAAGGCGACGATGAAGGTGAGGAACGGGACCTTGAAGGCCTTCTGTGTGTAGAGGGCGGCTCCGGCCGCCTTCGGGTACTTGCCGACGAGTTCGACGTACGACGCCGCCGTCAGGATCGCCACGACGAAGCCGATGACGAACGGCAGCCACAACGCGCCGCCGACCTTCCCCGCGACGGCGCCGGTCGTGGCGTAGATGCCGGTTCCGAGAATGTCGCCGATCACGAAGAGGACCAGCAGCTTGGGGCCGATGGCGCGCTTGAGGCCCGGTTCCTCGGCGGGCGACTGCGCGTCGGCAGTGGATTTCGCGGTGGACAAGAGAACCTCCCCCGGTCGGTGATCCGTCCGGGGGAGTTCTGCCCGGTCGTGTGTCCGGGATGCGTGCGGGTTCGATTCTCAGAGGTTCATCTGAGGTTCCGTCAGACCTCCAGGTCCGCCTCGATCTTCTTCAACTGATGGCGCGCCATCGCCAGGTTGGCGCGCTTGGAGTCGAGGACCAGGTAGAGGAAGAGGCCGTTGCCGCCGCGGCCGGTGAGCAGGCGGATCAGGTGGTACTGGTCGGAGAGGGTGATCAGGATGTCCTCGATCTCGCCCTTCAGGCCGAGGTGTTCCATGGTGCGGAGCTTGGCCCGTACGACGTCGGTGTTGCCGGCGGCGGCGACGTTGAGGTCGAAGCTCTTGCTGCCGCCCAACGTGCCCAGCGCCATGCCGCTGGTGTAGTCGACGAGCGCGGCTCCTGTCGCGCCCTCGATGGAGGCGAGGGCTTCCTTCAGCGTGGTTTCGGTGTTGGCCATGGTGTGACGTCCTCTCAACTCTCGTTGGTGGTAGTGGTGTTGGTGGTCGTTCGGTTGGTGGTCCGCCCGTTGGTCTGTGCGGTCTGTGCGGTCTGTGCCGTCCTTGCGGCCTGTGTGGTCCGTGCGGTCCTGGCTCGCGTGGGCTTTGCGGGGCGCGTCGGAAGCGCGGACTTGTCCGTGGTCGTGGAGGTGGCCCGGGACTGGACTTTGCCCACGGCGGTACGCGGAGGCGGTGTCGCCCGGGCCGTCGCGGCGTCGACCAGCTCGCCGATGCGGGTCCCGGCGCGGCGCCCCTCCAGGTGCAGGCGTCCGACGTTGACCCGGTCCTGCGCCAGCAGCGTCAGTACGGCCGAGGAGCCGGCCGAGTACGTCGCCACGTAGCCGTTCGTGCCGCGTACGAGCAGTTCGCGGAGGTCGCCCTGCCCGGTGGCGTCTGTCAGCCGCACGGCGACGCCCAGCGCGGCGGCGGTCAGTGCGGCCAGGCCCTCCGGTTCCACGCCGGGCGTGTCCTGGGCGATGACCAGGCCGTCGACGCTGGCCGCGAGCGCGCCGGTCAGCTGGGGCACACGGGCTCGTAACCGGTGGAGTTCGTCGAGGACTTCGGCCTCCGCCGCCATGAGCAGTCTCCTCTCGGCACGCTGTCGCAGCGCGCGGATCACAGGGCCTCCAGGGCGTCTCTCACGCGGCGCAGCAGAGCGACGTCGGGGTCGGCCGAGGACTGGGTGAGCAGGGCTGACGCGGGGTCGAGGGCGGGAGGCGGCTGCTCGGGTGCCGGGTCCGCCTGGGGTGGTCGGGAAGGTCGGGATGGCCGGGGTGGCTGGGAAGCCGTCGTCACGATGCCCGCCGTGGCCAGCCTGCGCAGCTCGACCAGGGTGTGGAACGCGGGGCGGCCCAGGGCGAACGAGATGTCCGCGGCCGTGCGGACCCCGTTCACCTGGTCGAGTACCGCCTGCTGGCGGGCCGGGACAGGTGGCTCGGCGGCCCGGTCGGCCCGTATCAGCGGGGCGGTGTCCGTCGCCGGGTCGGGCCAGATGCGGTGCAGCAGCTCGCGGCGGCGCAGGGTCTCGCGCTCCAGCGCGGCCACCGGCACGGGACGCACCGGCCCGAGCCAGTGTGCGGCCCCGTACCGAAAGCGCGCCGGGGCGCCGGAGGGCCCGAGAACGAAGTACGCCGCGTCGAACAGCGCCGCCGCATGGCACAGTTCCAGCGCACCCTCGGTGACCCGGCCGCTGTCGACCAGGAACCGTCCGACCCTCCCATCCGTCCCCGCCCGCGCGACCGCCTCCCGCCAGACCTCGGCGTCCAGTACGCCGCCGGTGGCGAGCAGCACGTCGAGGCCCGGGCTCTCGGGGCTCTCGGCGTACGTGACCTGGCCGTCGGCGAGATGAAGCGAGCCGCGCTCACGCAGCAGTACGCCGGTGGCGCGCTCCGCGGCGAGCCGGCGCAGCATCGGGGAGACACCGGGACCCACTGATCGGCGCCGTAGGGGCAGGCGGGGCGCAGGTGTGCTGACCACGGTCATCCCAGCACCAGCCGTCCGGCCATCTCGCCGAGCCGAATGCGAGCCAGCGCGAGGTTGCCGTCGGAGCGGGCGAGCCACAGGTGCAGAAAGACGCTGCTGTCGAAGCTCGTCGCCACGAACCGCAGGACGTGGTACGTGTCGACGTTGCTGACGATCAGGTCCTCGACAGGCGGGTCCTGGCCTGACTGGTCAGGGCCCGCCTCCGGCGCGAACGCCCGGTGCTCCGCCGCGAGCCGCGCCAGCTCCGCCGCCTCCGCCGCGGTCGTCTCGTGGTCACCGCCCGGGGCGTCCCCGACCGTGCCCAGCGCCAGGCCGCTGGTCCAGTCGACCACCGCGGCGCCCAGGGCACCGGGCAGCCTCATGGCTTCCAGCAGACACTCGTCGATTCCGGGCACCTGGGCTCCCCTCCCGCCTCGGGTACGGCTGAGTGACCACGAAGCTACGCACCGTGTGCGCTAGAGGTGAGAGTTCTGGCATTTTCCAGCGGAACATGCGCCGACTGACTAAGGTGGGTCAACTGACCATCTACCGGGGCATGTTGGCGCCCCGGCGGTCATCGGTGACCTGACGTGGGCCGATGGCTCCGGGCGCCGGGGCCGGTCGACAGTGCCACCGCGTCAATCCGACGCCCGCACACCGCCGAGTTGAAGCACGGTGCACTCCTGCGCGCCGGGGTGCGTGTGCGCGCGAGCGCCGTGCCGGCCGTCACAGCTCCGACAGACGCCCCGCATGACGCCCGCCCGACTCCGCCACGATCTCCTCCAGCGTCTGCGGCGTCCGTACGGTCGCGAACCGCACCCCGCCTTCCCCGTCCGGCCCGAACCCGTAGATCCCCGGCCGCGGCAGCGAGTTGTACGCGTAGTGGTGCGCGAAGTAGTACGCCCCCGTGTCCAACGCCGCCGCGTAGTCGCCCTGTTCGAGCAGCGGTAGCGCACGCCCCTCGGCCAGCAGATCACCCGCGAAGCACGCGGGACCCGCCACGTTCTGCACGACCGCGGGCCCGCTCTTGGGGCGCCCCTTCGCGTCGTACGCACCCACCCGCAGCGGCCACGACGCCGGCGCGTACACCGTGCGGGCCGCCACCTGCACGCCCGCGTGCGTCACCGCGATCGCGCGCCCGCCGGCCGTCTTCGCGTACTCGACGCGCGCCAGCACCACCCCGTGCTTGGCGAGCAGCGACCGCCCGAACTCCGTGACCAGTCCGTACCGCCCGCCGAACAGCCCCGGCACGGTCCGGTCCAGCAGTCGCGCGTACTCAGCGTAGGTCGGGCTCTGGGTGTCCGACGCGTAGTTCACCGGCAACCCGCCGCCGATGTCGAGCGTATCGATCTGCTGCCGCCCGGCACGCTCGTTGATCTCCTCGGCGAGCGCGTAGGCCTCGGCCACCCCGCGGGCCATCAGCTCCAGCGGTATCCCCTGTGAACCGGAGTGCGCGTGCAGCCGGGTCAGCCACGGCCGGTCCAGATACGCCCGTACGACCCACTCGCGCGCCCCCTCGTCCCGCAGCGCCACACCGAACTTCGAGGTCGCCGTCGCCGTGGACAGCGCCTCGATCGAACCTCCGCCGACCTGCGGATTCACCCGCAGTCCGAGGGGCGACCGGGTCGTCGCCGACTGGACCAGGCCGTCGATGCGGGCCAGTTCCTGCGGATTGTCCGCGTTGACCGCGATGCCGAGCGCCAGCGCCTCCCGCAGCTCAGCCGGTGTCTTGGCCGGGGAGTCGAGGACCGTACGGGACGGGGGCACCCCGGCAGCGCGGGCCAGAGCCAGTTCGCCGGCGCTCGCCACTTCCGCGCCGATGCCCTCCTCGTGCAGCAGTCGCAGTACCGGCACGAGGGGGGTCGCCTTCACCGCGAACGCGTGCAGCACCGGCGTGCCCGGTGCGACCACCGCCTCGAAGGCCGTGCGGAGTGCCGCCGCCGAGCTGCGGATGCCCGTGATGTCGAGGAGTCCGATGATGGGGGTGTCGGGGTCCACGAGCCCCTGTTCCACTGCCGTGCGGACGGCCTCGTCCCGCCGCGCGCCCCCGTTCGACGCCGCTTCCGGCGTCTCGCCCGATGTGTCCGTGTCCCCGGTGTATGCCGCCATGTGTCCAGCCAAACACCCGCCTCGTGCCGGCGCCGAAGCCGGGTGCGTATTGACTAGTTCTATTCAGGAAGTCAGGATGTGAATACCTCCGCAATGAGCGACTGCAATGAGCGACTGCGACGACCGATCGCGGTGACGGATTGCAGAGACCGATTGCCGAGACCGATTGCCGAGACCGACTGCAACGCCGGAGCACCACCAGCCCGCCAGGAGGCAGCCCATGTCAGGACCACGCCCGGTACGAGCGCCCCGCGGTACGGAACTGAGCGCCCTGGGATGGCAGCAGGAAGCCGCCCTGCGGATGCTGCAGAACAACCTCGACCCCGAGGTCGCCGAGCACCCCGACAAGCTCGTCGTCTACGGCGGCACCGGCAAGGCCGCCCGCGACTGGCGCTCCTTCGACGCCATGGTCCGTACGCTGCGCACCCTGAAGCAGGACGAGACGATGCTCGTCCAGTCCGGCCGCCCCGTCGGTGTCATGCAGACCCATGAGTGGGCGCCGCGCGTGCTCATCGCCAACTCGAACCTGGTGGGCGACTGGGCGAACTGGGAGGAGTTCCGGCGCCTGGAGCAGCTCGGACTCACCATGTACGGCCAGATGACGGCCGGTTCGTGGATCTACATCGGTACGCAGGGCATCCTGCAGGGCACGTACGAGACGTTCGCCGCGGTGGCCGCGAAGCGGTTCGGGGGTTCGCTCGCCGGGACGATCACGCTCACCGCCGGGCTCGGTGGCATGGGCGGCGCCCAGCCGCTCGCCGTGACGATGAACGACGGGGTCGTGATCTGTATCGACTGCGACCCGCGTGCGATCGAGCGCCGTATCGAGCACCGGTACCTGGACGTACGGGCCGACTCCCTGGAGCACGCTCTCCAACTGGCTGTGGAGGCGCGCGACGCCCGCCGCCCCCTGTCGATCGGGCTGCTCGGCAACGCCGCCGAACTGCTGCCGCGCATGCTCGCCGAGGGCGCCCCCGTCGACATCGTGACCGACCAGACCTCGGCCCACGATCCGCTGGCCTACCTGCCGCTCGGCGTGGACTTCGACGACATGGCCTCCTACGCGGCGAAGGATCCGGCAGGGTTCACCACGCGTGCGCGGGAGTCCATGGCTCGGCATGTGGAGGCCATGGTCGGCTTCATGGATGCCGGTGCCGAGGTCTTCGACTACGGCAACTCCATCCGTGGCGAGGCCAAACTCGCCGGTTACGAGCGGGCGTTCGCCTTTCCCGGTTTCGTTCCCGCATACATCCGGCCGCTGTTCTGCGAGGGCAAGGGACCCTTCCGGTGGGCCGCGCTGTCCGGTGAGGCCTCGGACATCGCCAAGACGGACAAGGCGATCCTCGACCTCTTCCCCGAGAACGAATCCCTCCACCGCTGGATCAAGATGGCCGGTGAGCGGGTGCACTTCCAGGGGCTTCCGGCGCGTATCTGCTGGCTCGGCTACGGCGAACGGGACCGGGCGGGCGAGCGCTTCAACGACATGGTCGCGAGCGGTGAGTTGCAGGCCCCGCTCGTCATCGGCCGCGACCACCTGGACAGCGGCTCCGTGGCCTCCCCGTACCGCGAGACCGAAGCCATGCTCGACGGCTCCGACGCGATCGCCGACTGGCCGCTGCTGAACGCCATGGTGAACATCGCGTCGGGGGCGTCCTGGGTCTCCCTTCACCACGGGGGTGGGGTGGGGATGGGGCGGTCCATCCATGCGGGGCAGGTGTCCGTGGCCGACGGCACGGCGCTGGCCGGCGAGAAGATCCGCCGGGTGCTGACGAATGACCCGGGGATGGGTGTCATCCGGCATGTGGACGCCGGGTACGACATCGCGGCGTCGGTGGCGGACGAGCGGGGCGTGCGGGTGCCTATGCGGGAGGGCGAGTGAGCGTGCCGTCCGGTGGGGGACGGGATTCTTCCCCCACCCCGCCCCTTCCCGAAACTGAGGGCTCCGCCCCTGGGCCCCGCCCTCAGACCCCCGGTCGGCCTGAACGGCCTCGTCCTCAAACGCCGGACGGGCTGGAATTGCCTGGACTGGGCTCGAAGGCTCAGCCAAGTTCAGCCCTGGTTGGCAAGAAGTCAGCCTCTCCCTCGTTCCACGAGATGGGGCGCGACCTCAAGCCCATCGGGCGCAACCCCGACTCCGGTGGCTACCGGCGGTTCGCCTGGACCGGGGCCGATGCCGAGTGTCGGGCCTGGTTCGAAGAGCAGGCCCGGGCGCGAGGGCTGGCGTACGAGGTGGACCGGAACGGGAATCAGTGGGCCTGGCTCGGGGATCCCGCTGCCGGGGACGCTGTCGTCACCGGGTCCCACCTCGACTCGGTGCCCGATGGCGGTGCCTTCGACGGTCCTCTCGGGGTCGTGTCCTCCTTCGCCGCGCTGGATGAACTGCGGAGCAGGAACGTGCAGTTCAGCAAGCCCCTGGCCATCGTGAACTTCGGTGACGAGGAAGGTGCCCGCTTCGGGCTGGCCTGTGTGGGGTCGCGGCTCGCGGCCGGAGAGCTCACCGTCGAGCAGGCGCATCGGCTCAGGGATGCCGACGGTGTCAGCCTGCCGGAGGCGATGGAGGCCGCCGGGTTCGATCCGGACGCCATCGGGGCGGACCCGGAGCGCCTGGCGCGTATCGGCGCGTTCGTCGAGCTGCATGTCGAGCAGGGGCGTGTCCTCGACCTGTCCGGCGACCGTGTCGGTATCGCCAGTGCCATCTGGCCGCACGGGCGGTGGCGGTTCGACTTCCGGGGTGAGGCCAATCATGCGGGGACCACTCGGCTCGTGGACCGCCGCGACCCCATGCTGTCGTACGCGGAGACCGTGCTCGCGGCCCGGCGGGAAGCCCAACTCGCCGGTGCCGTCGCCACCTTCGGCAAGATCTCCGTCGAGCCGAACGGCGTGAACGCCATCCCCTCCCTCGTCCGCGGCTGGCTCGACTCCCGCGCCGCCGACCAAGTGACCCTCGACACCGTCGTCACCGGCATCGAGCGGGCGGCCCGCGAGTACGCCGACGTCCACGGCATCGAACTCGACGTCGTCCGCGAGTCGTTCACCCCCGTCGTCGAGTTCGACCACGCCCTGCGCGACGAACTCGCCCGCATCCTGGGAACCGACACGGACCTCAAGGTCCCCGTCCTCGGTACGGGCGCCGGACACGACGCCGGAATCCTCTCCGGGACCATCCCCACTGCCATGCTGTTCGTGCGCAACCCCACCGGCGTCTCGCACTCCCCGGCCGAGTACGCGGCCGAGGACGACTGCGTGGCCGGGGTACTCGCACTGGCCGACGTACTGGAAGGGCTGGCCCGCAGGTGACCCACCCCCACACGCAGACGTACTGGCTGGAGCACGCCTGGCTCGGCTCGTTCGTCGAGCCGGGCGTGGCCGTCGAGGTCGTGGATGGGCGGATCACGGCCGTCCGCACGGGGCTCGGCTCCCCGCCGCCCGGCACCGAGATCCTCCGCGGACTCACCCTCCCAGGCCTCGCGAACGCCCACTCGCATGCCTTCCACCGAGCCCTGCGCGGCACCGTCCAGGTCGGTTCCGGAACTTTCTGGACCTGGCGCGAGGTCATGTACGCCACGGCCGACCGGCTGACCCCGGATACCTACCACGCCCTCGCCCGCGCGGTGTACGCCGAGATGGCGCTCGCCGGCATCACCGCCGTGGGCGAGTTCCACTACGTCCACCACGCTCCCGGCGGCACCCCCTACGCCGACCCCAACGCGATGGGCGAGGCGCTCATCGATGCCGCCGACGAAGCCGGTATCCGTATCACCCTCCTCGACACCGCTTACCTCTCTTCCGGCTTCGGACAGCCCCCCGACACCCACCAGCTCCGCTTCTCCGACGGGAGCACGGACGCCTGGGCGGAACGCTGTTCAGTTCTCAAGGACCGGGATCACCTGCGGATCGGTGCGGCCATCCACTCCGTACGGGCCGTGCCCGCGCGGCAGTTGGCCACGGTGGCGCGCTGGGCCGAGGAGCGGCGGGCCCCGCTCCATGTGCACCTGTCCGAGCAGACGGCGGAGAACGACGCCTGCCGGGCCGCGCACGGCTGCACCCCCACCCGGCTCCTCGCCGACCACGGTGTGCTCGGCCCGCGCACGACGGGCGTCCACAACACACACCTCACCGACGAGGACATCGCGTTGCTCGGCGACTCCACGACCGGCACGTGCATGTGCCCCACCACCGAACGTGACCTGGCCGACGGCATCGGACCCGCCGCCGCCCTGCAGAAAGCCGGCTCGCCGCTCTCCCTCGGCTCCGACAGCCACGCCGTCATCGACCTGCTCGAAGAGGCGCGAGCGATGGAGCTGAACGAGCGCCTGCGCACCCGTACACGCGGTCACTGGACGGCGGCTGCCCTCCTGCGGGCGGCCTCGGCCGACGGCCATGCGGCCCTCGGCTGGGACGACGCGGGCATCATCGAGACCGGCGCGCTCGCAGACCTCACGACGATCGCGCTCGACTCGGTCAGAACAGCGGGGCCGCTGCCCAGGCTCGGCGCCGAGACGGCCGTATTCGCCGCGTCAGCGGCGGACGTACGGCACACGATCGTGGGCGGGCGGCACGTCGTACGAGACGGGGCGCACACGCACGTACCCGATGTGCCGCAAGCCCTCGCGCGGGCAGTCGAAGCCCTGCGCGCCTGACGACCACCGCCGAACTCCGCCCCCGCGAGGACGACATGAGCAGCCCGACGAAGACGAGCAGCCCGACCACCGTCATCACCAACATCGCCAGCCTGGTCACCAATGACCCCTCCCTAGGTGACAGATCCCCCCTCGGCCTGATCCAGGACGCGGCCGTCGTCATCGACGGCGACCGCGTCGCATGGACCGGTGAATCAAGCAAAGCACCCGCCACTGACAATCGGGTCGACGCGGGCGGCCGGGCGGTGATCCCGGGCTTCGTCGACTCCCACTCGCACCTGGTCTTCGCGGGCGACCGCACGCAGGAGTTCAACGCCCGCATGTCGGGCCGGGCCTACAGCGCGGGCGGCATCCGTAAGACGGTGGCGGCGACGCGCGCGGCGAGCGACGAGGAACTGGAGCGCAACCTCACCCGTTACCTGCGAGAGGCCCTCCGCCAGGGCACGACGACGATGGAAACGAAGTCCGGCTACGGCCTCACCGTCGAGGACGAGACCCGTGCCCTGCGCATCGCCGCCCGCCACACCGACGAGGTGACCTACCTCGGCGCGCACATCGTCTCGCCCGACTACACCGACGACCCGGCGGCGTACGTAGCCCTCGTCACCGGCGACATGCTCAACGCCTGCGCCCCGTACGCCCGTTGGATCGACGTCTTCTGCGAGAAGGGCGCCTTCGACGGCGACCAGGCCCGCGCGATCCTCACGGCCGGCAAGGCGAAGGGCCTGCACCCGCGCGTCCACGCCAACCAGCTGTCGTACGGCCCCGGCGTCCAGCTCGCGGTCGAACTCGACGCCGCGAGCGCCGACCACTGCACGCACCTCACGGACGCGGACATCGACGCCCTCGCCGGCAGCGCCACGGTCGCCACCCTCCTGCCCGGCGCCGAGTTCTCCACCCGCGCCGAGTGGCCGAACGCCCGCCGCCTCCTCGACGCCGGCGCCACGGTCGCCCTCTCCACGGACTGCAACCCGGGCTCGTCCTTCACGTCCTCCGTCCCGTTCTGCATCGCCCTCGCAGTACGGGACATGAGGATGACCCCGGACGAGGCGCTCTGGTCGGCGACAGCCGGCGGCGCGGCAGCCCTCCGCCGCACGGACATCGGCCACCTCACCCCGGGCGCGTACGCCGACCTGGCCTTCCTCGACGCACCGAGCCATGTCCACCTGGCTTACCGGCCGGGCGTACCGCTGGTCAGCGAGGTGTGGCGGCGAGGCGCCCGCAAGGTCTGATCAGCACAAGATCGGCACAAGATCGGCACGAGATCAGATGTGACATCAGTTGCGACATCAGGCGGGAGCCGCCCCCGCCGTCCACCGCTGCTCGTCCCGCCCCTGCGCCGGAACCAGGATGAGGCGGTTCCCGTACGCGGTCACCGCGTGGTCCGGGGCGATCGCCGGGCGGATCACGCCGCTGCCGTCCACGGTGAACGTCAGGTTCCGGCCGTTGGGGCCCTCGACCGCGTCACACTCCCAGATGCCGACGCCCCGGCCGACGGAGCCACGGCTGTCCAGGCAGTAGTCGGGGTATGCGTACGACTGCAGCACGCCGCGCCCGGAGTCGACCCGCCACCGTTGGTCGCGAGAGGACGTGCAGGTGGCCGCGTCGACGTCCGTGCCGTTCTGCGGGTCGCCGTCGATGTCCAGACACAGGCCCGACCCGGCGTTCACCACCTGGGCGTAGGCGCCGTTGGGCGGGTGGGGTGCGGGGGGCTTCGGCTTCTCGGGAGTGGGCGAGGGGCGCGGTGTCCTGGAGGGCTGTGGGGACTTCGAAGTCTTCGTCGGTTCAGGGGACTTGGTCCTGCGCGTCGGTGAAGGCGACGGGGACGACGTCGCCGAGATCATCGGCGTCACTGTCATCGCGGGCGGCCGCGCGGGTGGGGGCACGGAGTTGGCGGCGCGCTGGGGCTGTGAACTGTTCGACGAGAGCAGGTACATCAGCAGGGGAGCCACCGCGATGCCGAACGCCGCCGAGGCGAGCGCGAAGCGCCGCGACGGCAGCCAGGCCGCTGCCGCGGTGGTCCGGGTCCGGGAGTGCCTGGCAGTCCGGGCGCGCCGGGAAGCACGACCAGGCGCGGTGGATCCGTCCGAGGCGTAAGCCGCGCCGCCCCACACCAGCAGCCCGTCGGCCGACGCGATGCGCGGGGTGTCCCGCAGCGCGCACTGCTCCTCGTACGCGGCGGCGCAGTGCGCGCACAGCGTGATGTGGGCGTCCAGATCCATTCCGTACCGCGGATGATCGGGGCGTACCGCCTCCTCGATCAGTCGCCGGAAGCCCTGGCAGCGCGGATCGCCGGAGTCGGCCAGCCGGGCCTTCAGACAGGCCTGGCGCAGCGCCTGGAAGGCCGGCTCCTTCCCGTACGTCACGTCCTGGGGCGTGAATCCCAGGTAGACGGCCGCTCCGGCGTCGGGCTCCTCGTCCACGACGGTGTACCAGACGAGGCCCTGGACACGGGTCGGAAGGCTCTGGAACGCCGCCAGCATCGGCGGTTCGCGGTCGTCGGCGCCCGTCTCGCGCAGGTGGGTCAGCAGGTCCGGATGGAGGCGGTTGCCGCGGTCGTCGGTGGCCCATGCGGCTGCCACGCGCGTGACCAGCAGCAGAAGCTTGTGCCGCCACGGTCCGCGCGGCTCGACGCCACGCGCCGTCTCGCGGGCGGCCAGCGCGAACGCCTGGGCCGTGAGCCGGCGTGCGCCGGGCTCGTCCATGGCGCACAGCCGCGCGTACGCCAGCACGGCGGGCCGGTGCCGCAGGCGCAGCTCGCGCAGCGCGGGGTACGCGGTGGCGGCGTCGGCGCGTATCAGTGCGGTGAGCTGCGTGTCGGGCGTGCTGGTGTGCGGGCCGGCGTCCGCGTCCGCCTTCGCGCCTGCTGCCGCTCCTGTGTGGTTCTCGTCGCCCTGATGCGCCCGAGTCATCCCCGTTCCTCCCTCTTGCCTCCCGCCTTCGCCACCGTCGGCACCTCGGCGTACCGCTCGGTATGAGGTTGGGTCATAGTGGTGGAAGGAGGGCGGCGAGGGTAGGGGTTTCCGCCAGTAACCATGTTGTGCGTGGCTTGTTTGTGATGATGGCGCCCGCCGAGCCCCGCCCAGCGGGACCTCGTACGGGCGCCATCAACAAGCTTCACCGCCACGTGCGGCGGGGCCACCTCCGGTGGCGCCACCTGCGGCGGAGTGCTACTCCTCGACTGTCAGACCCTTCCGCAGCCTCACCAGCGTCCGGGACAGCAGGCGCGACACATGCATCTGGGAGATGCCCAACTCGTCGCCTATCTCGGACTGGGTCATGTTGGCGACGAAGCGGAGGGAGAGGATCTTCCGGTCACGGGAAGGAAGTTCGGCGATCAGGGGCTTCAGGGACTCGACGTACTCGATGCCTTCGAGGCCGTGGTCCTCGTAGCCGATGCGGTCGGCCAGGGCGCCCTCGGAGTCGTCCTCCTCCGGCTGGGCGTCAAGTGAAGATGCGGTGTAGGCGTTGGACGCGGCCATGCCCTCGACGACCTCGTCGTTCGAAAGGCCCAGGCGATCCGCCAGCTCTCCCACTGTCGGAGCGCGGTCCAGTTGCTGGGCCAGTTCGTCGCCGGCCTTGGCCAGGTCCAGGCGGAGTTCCTGAAGTCTGCGGGGTACGCGCACCGACCAGCTGGTGTCGCGGAAGAAACGCTTGATCTCGCCGACGATGGTCGGCATCGCGAAGGTCGGGAACTCCACGCCACGGCTGAGCTCGAAGCGGTCGATCGCCTTGATCAGGCCGATCGTGCCGACCTGGATGATGTCCTCCATCGGCTCACTGCGGGAGCGGAACCGGGAGGCCGCGAACTTCACCAGAGCGAGGTTCAGTTCGACCAGGGTGTTGCGTACATAGGAATACTCGTGCGTGCCTTCTTCCAGGGATTCCAGCCGCTCGAAGAGGGTTTTGGACAGGGCCCGTGCGTCCACCGGCCCCACCTCGTCGTACGGCGGGATCTCCGGAAGGCCGGCGAGTCCGTCGAGGTCCTCCTCGAGGGGATCCGCCTTTTCCGGAGAGGGTGTCGACGTCGCCTGGGGGGTCTGCGATGCGTCGAGCCGGGGTGACATGATGTCCTCCATCGTTCTCGGCATATGGCCGCCGATGCCAATACGTGCACTGCGGTGTGCGGCGCCTCCAAAGCCGGCCGTGTTGATTCGTGTCCCTACTAGCCCTACCCGCTTTCGTCAGTCCACCGCAAGTGCGCTTGCTGGAGAAATGTCCGAGTTTGAGCGGTTGTTCGGGTGTGGCAAGGTCGTAGAGAGGTCGTAGGGAAGGAACCGCACGGCAGGAGTCGTGGTCGTAGGGAAGGCGTAGTGTTCAAGAGCGTCAATCAACAGCCACGACGGTCGGAAGAGAGAGACGGCATGGACCGCGGGACGGTCGGCAGCGCACAATCGGGCCGGCTTCTGGTCGAGGTGCGGGAAGAGGGCCTCAGCGCCGTCGTGACCCCGGCGGGTGAGTTGGACCACCACACCGCCGATCTGCTACGAGAACCCCTCGAGGACTGCATCGAGCGCGGGTTCGCGCGCCTCGTCGTGGACTGTTCGCGGCTCGAGTTCTGCGACTCCACTGGGCTGAACGTGTTGCTCGGTGCCCGGCTCAAGGCCGAGAGCGTGGGCGGTGGGGTCCATCTGGCCGGGATGCTTCCGGTGGTGGCCCGGGTCTTCGAGATCACCGGGGCGGCGGCCGTCTTCACCGTGCACGACACGCTCGACGCGGCTCTGCGCGAGTAATCGCACTGTGCGTGGCACGCTCGAGCGGCCCCTGGACGAGTAACCGCCCGACTGCGGCGTGCGAAGTTATGGCTCGGTTGTCTCTGTGTGATCAGCGCGTTACCAGCGTCACAGTGTCCCTGTCGAATCAGTGGGTGTTCTGACGGTTCGGCCGGGCAGGAGACACCCTGAATATGTCAACAAGGCCAACGGCAAGCACGCGGCAGTCCGGGATCCCGAGTGTCCTGAGCTTTCTGGATGTCCTGAGTCCTGAGTCGCGAACTGAATCGCGAACTGGTGAATCGGTGAGGTGAAGCGCTGATGAGCACCACCCGGCCTTACCCGCCGGGCGACCGCGGCCCGGATGCGGGCGTCTGCGGCGCTTCGGGGGAGGCCAGAGACGACGGGTCCGCGCACCCGGCCGCCCGTCAGGTCCGTCGGCTCAACCTCGACGGCGCGAGCGGGGTCGTCCCCCTCGCCCGCGATTTCGCCCGCCAGGCGCTGCACGCGTGGGGCTGGCTGCCCGCCGCGACCGCCGACCGGCGGGCCGCCGCCGAGGACGTACTGCTGGTCGTCTCCGAGCTCGTCACCAACGCCTGCCTGCACGCCGAGGGCCCGGACGAGCTGTGGATCGCCTGCGACGACAAAGTGCTGCGCGTCGAGGTCTCCGACCGGGGCACCGGCCAGCCCGCCCCGCGCACCCCGCACCGCGCCGGGCGCCCCGGCGGCCACGGGATGTTCATCGTGCAGCGGCTGTGCCTGGACTGGGGGGTTGTCCGGGCTCCAGGGGTCGCGGGCAAGACCGTATGGGCGGAACTCGGGGCGCCCGCTTAGCCCGAAGTAACCCCCACCAAGGGTTACCGCAGGTTCGAACCCTTCTCCGTACGCGGCGGATCGATCGAGATCCGGCGCGTCCTTTGTCTTCCCTCCACAAGGCCCCAGGCGTACCTTGACGGCCGATCTGATGTGCCGTCAGGAATGAGGGGACCGTGTCATACCGGACGTACCAGAAACGAACCGCCGCGCTCGCGTTCGCCGCGGCCCTGGCCGGCTCGGCGGTGCTGATGGCCGCCCCCGCAGCTTGGGCCGAGGTCGTCGACGTCGAGTACAACTGCAAGACGCCGATCGGTGACAAGTCCGCCGTCTCGCCCATCGACATCAAGAGTGCCGAGAGCGGCAGCGGCTACAAGATCACCATGTCCTGGCAGAAGGGCGTCTCGTCCAGCCCGGTGGAACTGGGCAAGGGCTCGATGAACCCGAGCGCCACCATCAAGCTGGGCGGCGCCGAGAGCGGCACGCTCACCGTGAAGGGCCCGGCCAACGCCGAGGCCATCCCCGCCAACACCCCCATCAAAATCAGCGACTTGAGCGGTACGTACACGCCGTCCAAGAGCGGCAAGGTCACCTTCACGCCGGGCGTGCTCACCATCAAGGCGCTCGGTACGACGACCACCTGCGAACCCGGCAACAATCCGGGACCCGCGCTGAGCCTCGACGTCACGGCCGCGGGTGGCGGCGGCGGTTCGTCGGAGACCTCACCCGAGGGCGGCACCGAGAGCGGCGCGGACTCCGGCGCCGAGCTCCCGCAGACCGGCCCCGAGGACTCCGCGATCGCCCTCGGCACGCTCGGCGGCACGGTGCTCCTCGCCGGAGCGGCCGGGGTGCTGTGGCTGACCCGAAGGAACCAGGCGCCGCGCTGACCTGTGGTTTACCCCGTTCTCGTACGCGTAGGTCGAGCCACCTGCCGTACGCCGCACTAGAGCCGCTCTCCCACCCGCCAGCCCGACCACCGCCCCTCAAGGAGGCTCCCCCAGAGCTGAACGCCTGGGGGGACCCCCATCGCGCCGCACCTTCTGGTCTGGAGCCGCCTGTGACATCCGTGCAGTCCGCCGCCCGTGGCCTCTGTGTCCTCGCCCTCGCCGCCGTCGCCTTGCTCGGCGTCGTACCGACCGCCGTGGCCGACGAGGGCTGGTCCGTCGTGCCGTCGGCGGGTGGCCGGGACGGGCGGCCGTACTTCTACGCGGAGGGCGCGCCCGGTGCGGTCCTGCAGGACACGGTGTCGGTGATCAACCCGGGCGAGGAGCCGCTCACCGTACGGCTGCGGGGCGCTGACGCCGACAACAGCCAGGAGGGCGGCGGCTTCGCGCTGCGGGCGAAGCCGCGTGACACCGGCTCGTGGATCACCTTCGCCGAGAAGACCGTGAAGGTGCCTGCGCGGACGCGTGCCGACGTTCCGTTCACCATCGGCGTTCCCGAGGGCGCCATCCCCGGCGACCACCCCGGCGCGATCGTCGCGAGCGGCGGCGGCCGGTCCGCGGCCGTGCGCGTCCAGCTGCGGGTCGCCGGCCCGACCCTGTCCGCGCTCACGGTCGAGGACGTGGCGGTAGGGGACGGCCGCATCTCGTACGACCTGGTCAACCGCGGCAACACCGTACTGACCCCGAAGCTCGCCGTACGCGCCGACGGACTGTTCGGCGAGGTGCTCGACCGCGCCCCGCGCACCCTCCCCGTCGAACTGCTCCCCGGACGCCGAGTCACCCTCCGCGAGCCCTGGCCAGAACGGCCCGCGTTCGATTCGGTCGACGTGAGACTCACGGTCACGGCGGCGGGCGGGGCGCACGACGAGGCGGGCATGGCGGCGCGGTTCGTGCCATGGGGAGCGGTCGCGGGCCTGGCGGGCGGGCTCGTGCTGTGTGCGGGCGGTGCCGTTTGGTTCGTACGACGTCGAAGGCGCACCGAGGAGTCCGGCGAGCCCGGTGGACCTGGTGGACCCGGTGGACCTGATGGGCCCGAACAGCCGCGTACGGAAGTCGAGTTGACGGGAGCGGTGACGTGAGCGGGAAGGTGCGGATTCCGGCGTTGGTGGTGGCGGTGCTCGCGCTGCTCCTGCTCCCCCTGAGCGGGGCGGCTACGGGCGCGGACGGGAAACCGGAGGTCAAGCTGTCCAAGTCCCAGGCGGGGACGGGCGGTTCGATCACGGTGACCGGCTCCGGATGGCGGCCGGACACCCTCCTCATGATGCTGATCTGCGGTCGGTCCTCACCCGACCGGGGCGTGCTCGGCGGCACCAACTCCTGTGCCAACGCGGACGGCCGCGCCGTCACCACGGACGAGAAGGGCGCGTTCAGCAAGAAGCTGCCGGTCGTCGAGCCGCCGCAGCCGTGCCCGTGCGTGGTGCACGTGGCGACCGTGACCGGTCAGAAGGCGGACGCGGACGCGGCGTTCCTGGTCGCCGGGCACGAGGTCGAGCCGCTTCCGAAGGAGGACACCAGCGGACGGCTCTCGGTGCTCACCGACACCCGGCTCGACGGATCGAACGGTGTGCTGACCTGGTTCGGCGCGCCGCCGTCCCGCGACTTCGTCTTCACCGTCGGCAACGTCGGCTCCTCCGCCGTCAAGGATCCCGTCTTCCAGGTCGGCACCTCCCACGGCGTGTTCGCGCCGCAGTGGGAGGAACAGCAGTGGCGCGGCACCATCGAGCCCGGCAAGAAGGCGCAGATCGAACTGCCCGTCGAGCTGTCGGCCGGCGCGCACGGCGACTACACGGTCTCGGTGAAGTACGGCGGCAAGGTGCTCGCCGAACAGCCCTGGGGTGTGGGCCGTCCCTGGGGTGTGACGCTCTTCTGGATCCTGCTCTTCGTCGTCGTACCGGCCGCCGTGTTCCGGGTCGGGATGGCCGTGGTGGACCGCGTACGGCCGCAGGGCAGGTCCAGGCCGGCCGGTCGCTGGGGCTCCCGCCCGAGGAGCGGTGGCGGTGGCGGGCACGCCGGTCCGCGCCGGAGTCTGCGGCTGCCCGAAGTCACCGTACGCATGCCGAAGTTGAGCCTTTCGTCCACGGCGTCGTCCCCCCACGCAGACGCCGACAGCGACACCCGTACGAACCCGACCTTGCCGTGGTTCACCCCGGACACCGATCCGGGGGCCGAGGCCGGTCAGCTCTCCGCACCGCAAGAGAACAGCCCTTCGACCCCCACCAGAAAGGGAAACTCGTGAGGACGCAACGGAGAGTCCGGCCGACAGACGGTGGCCTTGGGGGGCAGAAGCGCCCTAGAGCGAGCGCGGCCGGAGTCGCGCTGATGCTCGGCGGCGCGGGCATCCTGCTCGGGGCGGCCGCGGTGCCCGCCCAGGCGGCCGAGGTGTCGTACAAGACCGAATGCGTACCGCCCGCGATCTCCGGGATGGACCCGGTGCAGGGCACGACCCAGGTGGAGATCACCGCGCCCGCCGAGGCGAAGGTCGGGGACGAGGTGCAGATCACCTGGAAGTTCGTGAAGGCCGCCTCCAAGAACCCCGACATCATCGACCTGGAGAAGGACACCGTCCAGCCCACCGGCACCCTCAAGGCGGGCGGCGCGCAGACCGGCGACATCGCCATGGAGGGGCCGCGGCAGAACCCCGCCATCCCGAAGAACAGCGACATGAAGCTCTCCGACATGAAGGGCACGCTGAAGCTGACGGCGGCCGGAGAGGTCACGCTGACCCCGGACGCGTACAACGTCAACGTCAACAAGCCCGTGTCCGCGGACACCAAGTGCACGCCGACGGAGGCGGTGAAGCCGACCGCGACGATCAAGGTGAGCGGGGGTGACTCCGGCGGGACGTCGGGCGGGCTGCCGACGGGTGTGCCGTCGGTGCCGACGGACCTGCCGACCGGGGGCACTCCGCCGTCCTCTCCCGCCGATCCCTCCGAGAGCGCGACCGGGGGTGACAGCGGGGGATCGTCGGACTCCGGCGGATCCGGTGGCGGTCAGACCGAATTCACGGGCAAGGAGGTCGAGATCCCGTACGAGTGCAAGACGCCGATCGGGGACAAGAGCGCGACCTCTCCCGTGCAGATCGACGCCAAGAAGGACGACGGGAACTTCGGCCTGACGGTGCAGTTCAAGAAGTCGGTCATGGACAGCCCGGCGGACATTCCGGCGGACTCGGTGAAGCCGTCGATGGAGGTCGCGCTGGGCGGCGCGGACAAGGGCACGGTACGGGTGGAGGGCCCGACGAACCCGGAGCCGATCAAGTCGGGTGACCCGATCGAGATCCCTGACCTGACGGGCACGTACAAGCCGGGCGCGGACGGTGAGTCGACGCTTTCGCCTGGCGTTCTGACGGTGGAGGCCCTCGGTACGACGACGACGTGTACGCCGGCCAAGAGCGAGGTCTCGTTGACGCTGGACACCTCGTCGCAGCCGGGAGGCGCCGCGGGCGGCTCGGGCTCTTCCGGTTCCGGTGCGTCGGGTGCGGGCCCCGCGTCCTCGGGCGGCGGCCTCGCGGACACGGGATCCGACGACAATGGCCTGCTGCGGGCGCTTGGGCTGTTGGCGGGGACGACGATTTTGCTGGGCGGGGCGGTGTTCACGTTCATGCCGCGACGTCGCATGCGCTAGCGCTCCGCTGGGGGCGGTTTGAAGCTGCGGGTTGAGTGTGGCTGGTCGCGCAGTTCCCCGCGCCCCTGGGTGGGTGGTGGGTGCGGGGCCGCGGTCCGGTGCGTCAGCCCGTCGCAGGGCGGGCATACGGCCCTTAGCTGGTACAAGGCCCTGGTCCTCCGAGACCGGAGCTAAGCGACGGGCATAGGACGCACCGGCCCACGACCCCTCCCGCCGGTGGAAGGGTGCGGGTGCGTGGGGGTGCGGGCTTTTGGTTGGGGCCTGAGCAGAGAGATCTCGATCTTCCCTCACGATGGTTGTCCACAGCGGACTACCATCAGTCCATGACCCGAGTACTGCTCGCCGAGGACGACGCGTCCATTTCGGAGCCGCTGGCCCGCGCCCTGCGCCGGGAGGGTTACGAGGTCGAGGTGCGCGAGGACGGCCCCACCGCGCTCGACGCCGGTATTCAGGGCGGCGTCGATCTGGTCGTGCTCGACCTCGGGCTGCCCGGCATGGACGGACTGGAGGTGGCCCGTCGGCTGCGCGCCGAAGGCCACACCATCCCGATCCTCATCCTGACCGCGCGCGCCGACGAGGTGGACACCGTCGTCGGCCTCGACGCGGGTGCCGACGACTATGTCACCAAGCCGTTCCGTCTCGCCGAACTGCTCGCCCGGGTCCGGGCCCTGCTCCGGCGCGGTGCCGCGGAGCCGCAGCAGCCGCCCGCCACGCACGGGGTGCGCATCGACGTCGAGTCGCACCGGGCGTGGATGGGTGACGAGGAACTCCAGCTCACGGCCAAGGAGTTCGACCTCCTGCGGGTGCTGGTGCGGGATGCGGGGCGGGTCGTCACGCGTGACCAGCTGATGCGCGAGGTCTGGGACACGACGTGGTGGTCTTCGACCAAGACCCTGGACATGCACATCTCGTGGCTGCGCAAGAAGCTCGGCGACGACGCGGCGAATCCGCGATACATCGCCACGGTACGAGGGGTCGGGTTCCGGTTCGAGAAAAGTTGAACCGCTGCGGGTTCGTCGTGGCTGGTCGCGCACACTGGACCTCGTAAACCTGCTGCCCGGAGGGCCCCGTGCGTCGCCGTCTTATTCAGTCCACTCTCGCCGTGGTCCTCGTCGTGATCGCCGTGTTCGGTTTCTCGCTCGTCATCGTCGAGACCCGGACGATCAGTGCCAGCGCCCAGGAACGTGTGGACCTGGAGGCGCTGCGGCTGGCGAGCATCGTCGACAGCCGCATTCTCGGTGACGAGCAGATCAGTGCCGAGATCCTTCAGGACCAGGTCGCGGACAACCGGTATGCGCGGATCGTGATTCCGGGGCGGGACCCGATCGAGATCGGCACCAGGCCCACAGGTGAGGTCATCCAGTCGAAGAAGGCGCAGGGCGAGGAGGGCGAGACGGTCACGATCGAGGAGCCGCGTTCCTCGGTCACCCGCGAAGTCGGCCGTACGCTCCTGATCATCGCCGCGGTCGCCCTGCTCGCGGTGATCGCCGCCGTACTGCTCGCCGTACGCCAGGCCAACCGGCTCGCCTCCCCGCTGACCGACCTCGCGGAGACCGCCGAGCGGCTCGGCTCCGGGGACCCGCGACCGCGCCACAAGCGGTACGGAGTGCCGGAGCTGGACCGCGTCGCGGACGTGCTGGACGGCTCCGCCGAGCGCATCGCCCGGATGCTGACGGCCGAACGCCGGCTGGCCGCCGACGCCTCCCACCAGCTCCGTACGCCCCTCACGGCCCTGTCCATGCGCCTGGAGGAGATCACCCTCACCGACGACCCGGACACGGTGAAGGAGGAGGCGACGATCGCGCTCGGCCAGGTGGAGCGCCTGACGGACGTGGTCGAGCGGCTGCTCACCAACTCCCGTGACCCCCGCACCGGCTCCGCCGTCACCTTCGACCTGGACGAGGTCATCAACCAGCAGCTCGCGGAATGGCGCCCCGCCTACCGCAGCGTGGGCCGCGCCATCGTCTGCTCGGGCAAGCGGCATCTGCACGCCGTGGGCACCCCCGGAGCGGTGGCCCAGGTGCTGGCCGCCCTGATCGAGAACTCGCTCATGCACGGCGGCGGCACGGTCGCCCTGCGCACCCGCGTCACCGGCAACCAGGTCGTGGTCGAGGTGACCGACGAGGGCCCGGGCGTCCCCGCCGAACTGGGCGCCCGGATCTTCGAGCGGGCCATCAGCGGCCAGAACTCCACGGGCATCGGCCTGGCCGTGGCCCGCGACCTGGCGGAGGCCGACGGCGGTCGGCTCGAAATGCTCCAGGCCCAGCCTCCGGTCTTCGGCCTGTTCCTGTCGCGTACGCCGAAGAAGCGGCCGTCGGCGGGCCAGGAGCCGGAGCAGACGGTGCGATAGCTGGATGGTCGGGGCCCCGGGGTCAGCGCATGCGTGTGAACTGACGCGTCGGGCGGTCCTCCGTCAGCAAGGGATCCGGCGTCAGGAACGATTCGGCACTGGCCACGGCCCCGCGGGCCGGGAGCGCACGGAACACCCAGGTGCGGTAGGACCAGAAGCGGAACAGGGTCGCGATACCGATGCCGACGAACTTGAAGACGTTGTTCTGCAGGGGGCTGTCGAAGCCGAGGCCGTACGTGGCGGCGTACAGAATGCCGTTCTCGATCACCAGGCCGACCGCGCTGAACAGCAGGAAGAGCGAGAGTTCCCTGGTGCGGCCGCTCTTGTCGCGGTCGCGGTAGGTGAAGTAGCGGAACCCTATGTAGTTGGAGCCGATCGCCACCATCGTGGCGATCACACTGGCCCGCACGACCTGCAGGTCCGTGGTGTTGCGTACGAGGTTGAAGACGAGGAGATTGACCAGCAGCCCCATGCCGCCGACCGCCCCGAACTTGGCGATCTCGCGCGTCAGCCGGTCGATGCGCCGGCGTACCGCGCTGTGCGGCGCGGCACGTGCACCGCGTGAAGCACCTTTGCCCATGGTGTCGCCCAGCCCCCGTCTCGTCGGATACGCCAACTTCGTCAACCTTCGTCGACTCGACCATGCTATCCAGCCCTGCCGGTCCAGTCCTGGGCAGAGCCGGAAGATGTGGTCAGTGCGTGATGAGCATGCGGAAGTTTCGGTGATCATGCGCGCGGCAAGGAGCGGCCCGGGGCGCCCGTTACCCTGGGTGCGTGACGTTCCCGGTAGTCGGCATGGTCGGCGGGGGTCAGCTCGCTCGTATGACGCACGAGGCTGGCATCCCGCTCGGCATCAGATTCAAGCTCCTCAGTGACACTCCCCAGGACTCCGCGGCGCAGGTCGTCGGCGATGTCGTCATCGGCGACTATCGCGATCTCGACACGCTGCGTGACTTCGCGCGGGGCTGCGATGTGATCACCTTCGATCACGAGCACGTACCCACCGAGCATCTTCGGGCCCTGGAGGCGGACGGCATTCCCGTACGCCCCGGCCCGGACGCGCTCGTACACGCCCAGGACAAGGGCGTGATGCGTGCGAGACTCGACGCGATCGGGGTGCCGTGTCCACGCCACCGGATCGTGAGCGATCCGGCCGATGTCGCCGCGTTCGCGGCGGAAGGCCTTTCTGAGGGCGCCGAGGGTGACGGTTTTCCGGTCGTCCTCAAGACCGTCCGCGGCGGCTACGACGGCAAGGGCGTATGGGTCGTACGGTCCGCGGCGGAGGCCGAGGACCCCTTCCGCGCCGGTGTCCCGGTCCTCGCCGAGGAGAAGGTCGACTTCGTACGGGAACTCGCCGCGAACGTCGTCCGCTCGCCTCACGGCCAGGCGGTCGCCTACCCCGTCGTGGAGTCGCGGCAGGTCAACGGCGTCTGCGACACGGTGATCGCCCCGGCCCCGGACCTCCCCGCCGAGCGGGCGCTCCAGGCCGAGCAGCTCGCCCTGAACATCGCCAAGGAACTCGACGTCATAGGCCACCTCGCCGTCGAGCTCTTCGAGACCCGCGACGGCCGCATCCTGGTCAACGAACTGGCCATGCGCCCCCACAACTCCGGCCACTGGTCCCAGGACGGCGCGATCACCTCCCAGTTCGCCAACCACGTCCGCGCGGTCCTCGACCTGCCCCTGGGCGACCCGCGTCCGCGCGCCAAGTGGACGGTCATGGTGAACGTCCTCGGCGGCGACTATCCCGACATGTACTCCGCGTATCTGCACTGCATGGCCCGCGACCCCCAGCTCAAGATCCACATGTACGGCAAGGACGTGAAGCCCGGCCGCAAGGTCGGCCACGTCAACACCTACGGCGACGACCTGGCCGACGTCCTCGACCGCGCCCGTCACGCAGCCGCCTATCTGAGGGGAACGATCACGGAATGAGCACCTCGGCAGAGTCTTCGGAGAGTCCCGTCGTAGGCATCGTCATGGGCTCGGACTCCGACTGGCCCGTCATGGAAGCGGCGGCCCAGGCCCTGGACGAGTTCGAGATCCCGTACGAGGTCGATGTGGTCTCCGCGCACCGGATGCCCCGCGAGATGATCGCGTACGGCGAGGAGGCGGCGGACCGCGGCATCAAGGTGATCATCGCGGGCGCCGGGGGAGCCGCCCATCTGCCGGGCATGCTCGCCTCCGTGACCCCGCTGCCCGTGATCGGCGTGCCCGTGCCGCTGAAGCACCTGGACGGCATGGACTCGCTGCTGTCGATCGTGCAGATGCCCGCCGGAGTGCCGGTCGCCACCGTGTCCGTCGCCGGCGCCCGTAACGCCGGACTGCTCGCGGCCCGCGTCCTCGGCGCCCACGACGAGGAACTCCGCGGCCGTATGCGGGAGTTCCAGCAGGAGCTGAACGACCAGGCATCGGAGAAGGGCAAGCGGCTGCGCGCCAAGACCGAAGGCGTGGCGGGCTTCGGCTTCGGTTCGGGGAGCTGAGGGCATGGCGCCGACGACGGCCCTGGACGAAGCCCGGGAACTGCTGCGCCAGTTCCCGGTCGCCGACGGGCACAACGACCTCCCCTGGGCCCTGCGCCAACAGGTCCGCTACGACCTCGACGCCCGCGACCTCGCCACCGACCAGAGCGCGCACCTGCACACCGACCTGCCGCGGCTGCGCGCGGGCGGCGTAGGCGCACAGTTCTGGTCGGTGTACGTCCGCTCGGACCTGCCGGAACCCGTGCCCGCCACGCTCGAACAGATCGACTGCGTACAGCAGTTGATCGCGCGCCATCCGGCAGACCTGAAGGCCGCGCTGACGGCCGCCGACATGGAGGCGGCGCGCGGCGAGGGCCGTATCGCCTCGCTGATGGGCGCGGAGGGCGGCCACTCGATCGCGAGCTCCCTCGCCACGCTACGGGCGCTGTACGCGCTGGGCGTCCGCTACATGACCCTCACCCACAACGACAACATCCCCTGGGCGGACTCAGCGACGGACGAGCCGGGCGTGGGCGGCCTGTCGGCCTTCGGCCGCGAGGTGGTCCGGGAGATGAACCGCGAGGGCATGCTCGTCGACCTCTCCCACGTCGCCCCGACGACGATGCGCGACGCCCTCGACACGACCGTCGCGCCCGTGATCTTCTCCCACTCCTCCTCACGCGCGGTGTGCGACCACCCCCGCAACATCCCCGACGACGTACTCGAACGCCTGCCGGCCAACGGCGGTGTGGCGATGGTGACGTTCGTGCCGAAGTTCGTCCTCCAGGCGGCCGTCGACTGGACGGCGGCGGCGGACGAGAACATGCGCGAGCACGGCTTCCACCCCCTGGACACCACGGCGGAGGCGATGAAGGTCCACCGCGCCTTCGAGGACGCGCACCCCCGTCCGGTCGCCACGGCCGCGACGGTCGCCGACCACCTGGACCACATGCGCGAGGCCGCCGGAATCGACCACATCGGCATCGGCGGCGACTACGACGGCACGGCCTTCACCCCCGATGACCTGCACGACGTCTCGGGCTACCCGAACCTCATCGCCGAACTCCTCAGCCGCGGCTGGTCGAAGCCCGACCTCGCCAAGCTGACCTGGCAGAACACGGTACGGGTCCTGGGAGCGGCGGAGGACGTGGCACGGGCCGAGCGCTCCCGCAGGGGCCCGTCGAACGCGACGCCGGCGCAACTGGACGGCTAGCGGTCGCTGGAGACGGGGCGCCCGATCAGCATGGTCGGAGCACCCCGCACCCGTGTCAGGAACACTGTCGCCGAGTTCGGCCCCCGCGGCTTCACCTTGCGGCGGAGTTCCTCCGGCTCGACCGCCGAGCCGCGCTTCTTGACGGTCAGGGTGCCGACTTCGCGCTCTCGGAGCAGCGCCTTCAACTTCTTTAGGCTGAAGGGGAGTTGGTCGGTGATCTCGTAAGCGGTGGCGTACGGGGTCGGGGGCACGGCGTCCGCGGTGACGTACGCGATCGTCTCGTCGAGCAGTCCGCCGCCGACCTCCTCGGCGACCTCCGCGACCAGATGGGCGCGGATGACGGCACCGTCGGGCTCGTACAAGTACCGTCCCGGCGGCCGTACTTGAGGATCGGGCAGCCCACGGCCACGCAGGCTGCGCGGCCCGGGCAGCAGGGTGGCGCGCACGAGCCCGGGTTCGGTGCCGAACCACAGCACGGCCTCCTTCACGTCCCCGGAATCCGAGACCCACTCGGCCTCGGCGTCGTCCGGGATCGCCTCGTGCGGAATCCCGGGCGCGATCTTGAGCGCGGCGCGAGGCGCCTTGAGAGCCGCCTCGACGGCCCACGAGAGAGGCGGCGAATAGGCCTCCGGATCGAAAACGCGGCCCCGCCCGCCGCGCCGGGCAGGGTCCACGAAGACCGCGTCGTACGAGGACGTGTCGACCGCAGTGACATCCGCCTCCCGTACGTCGATCAGGTCGCCGAGCCCGAGCGCGTCGGCGTTCGCACGGGCCACCGCGCAGGTGAGCGGGTCGCGATCGACGGCCAGGACACGCACCCCGGCGCGGGCGAGGGCGATCGCGTCCCCGCCGATGCCACAGCAGAGATCGGCGACGGACCGTACGCCGAGCTCCGTGAAACGCTCCGCCCGGTACGCCGCGACCGTCGCCCGGGTCGCCTGCTCGACCCCGTTCGCGGTGAAGAACATCCGCCCGGCGTCCGCGCTCCCGAACTTCCCCACCGCCCGCTGCCGCCACCGCGCCTGCGCGATCGCCGCGGACACGAGCTCGGCCGGATGCTCCCGCCGCAGCCGCGTGGCCACGGCCAGTTCCTGCGCCGGCTCGACCTCCCGCACCTCGTCGAGCAGAAACCGTCCGCGTTCGGTGAGCAGCGCGGCGAAGGAGGCCAGGGGATCGTGATCGTCCACGGCCCCATTGTGGGCCAGTCGGTGGATGGTGCGCGCCCGGCGGCGGTGTCGGGGACTCGTACGGTTCATGGCCTGTGAGGATCCGGGGCCATGCGATCAGTACGACAAGATGGCAGAACTGGCTTCCGCCGCGCCCTGGCCACAGCCGTACTCGCGTCCGCACTGCTCGCCGCCGGCACCACCGGCTGCGCCCGGCCTGTCGGCCCGATCGAACGGCTCGACAAGAAGGCGAAGTCGACGGTACGGGCCCACAGCACCCAGGCCGCGACGTACCGCCGCTGGGGCCTTGTCGCCCCGCTCGCCCCGGCGCCGAAACCACCCGCCCGCCCCGCCGTACGCCCCGCGGGTCCGGGCCTGCCGCCCGTCGTCGACCGCGTCCCCACCCGCGACAGGGTCGTCTTCCTGACCTTCGACGACGGCGCCGAGCGGGATCCACGGTTCGTCGACATGGTCCGCGAACTACGGCTGCCGGTCAGCATGTTCCTCACGGACAGTGTCGTCGGACCGGGGTACGCGCACTTCGGCCGCCTGCGCACGGTCGGCGCGAGCGTCCAGAACCACACCCTGGACCACCCCTACCTGCCCGGCCTCCCCTACGCAGGCCAGCGCACCGAGATCTGCGGCCAACAGGACAAACTCAAGCAACGCTTCGGAATCCGCCCCCGCCTCTTCCGCCCCCCGTACGGCGCCTACAACGACGACACACTCCGAGCCGCCGCGGACTGCGGACTCACGGCGGTGGTCCTGTGGAGCGATGCGAACCGCCTGCGACCGGGCGACATCCTCCACTGCCCCGAGGGCCAGAACGGCGCCACTCTCACGGAGACGACGACCAGATTGCTGCACCGCATCCAGGAGCAGGGCTACACGGTGGCAAGGCTGGAGGACTACCTCTGAGGCTTTCTGTGGGGCTCGGAGGCGCCGCAGGGCCCAGTCATATTCAGCCCGTCCGGCGTTTGAGGACGAGGCCGTTCAGGCCGATACGGGGGTCTGGGGGCGGAGCCCCCAGGGGACGGCGCCACCAACGCAGGGTGCCCAAAACACCGCGCCACGCCGGAGGCGATTGGCACTCCGCTTGACCGAGTGCTAATCGCAGTCATAGTCTCAGGTCTGGCACTCCCCAGTGGAGAGTGCCAACAACGCGACGGGCAGGTCCGGCACCCGCGACGACGGATCGACCTGGTCGCCACCTCAGACAGTTAACCCCGTGAGATCTCCGAAGGGGGAGGTCGGATCGTGACGACCGCCAGCTCCAAGGTTGCCATCAAGCCGCTTGAGGACCGCATTGTGGTCCAGGCCGTCGAGGCCGAGCAGACCACGGCCTCTGGCCTGGTCATCCCGGACACCGCGAAGGAGAAGCCCCAGGAGGGCGTCGTCCTCGCTGTGGGCCCGGGCCGTTTCGAGAACGGCGAGCGCCTGCCGCTCGAC
This sequence comes from Streptomyces yerevanensis, assembly GCF_000716805.1. Classification (NCBI taxonomy): domain Bacteria; kingdom Bacillati; phylum Actinomycetota; class Actinomycetes; order Kitasatosporales; family Streptomycetaceae; genus Streptomyces; species Streptomyces yerevanensis. The sequence continues at coordinate 166,504 of NZ_JNWJ01000025.1, forward strand.
GTGAACACCGGTGACATCGTGCTGTACAGCAAGTACGGCGGCACCGAGGTGAAGTACAACGGCGAGGAGTACCTCGTCCTCTCGGCTCGCGACGTGCTCGCGATCATCGAGAAGTAATTCACCCAGGTTTGCTTTGAACTGCGCCCCTGGCCCCCGCGACCACTAAGAAGCCGGGCGCCGGGGGCGCAGTTCGTATTTCCGAAAGGACTGACTCAGCTCCATGGCGAAGATCCTGAAGTTCGACGAGGACGCCCGTCGCGCCCTCGAGCGCGGCGTCAACAAGCTGGCCGACACGGTCAAGGTGACCATCGGCCCCAAGGGCCGCAACGTCGTCATCGACAAGAAGTTCGGCGCGCCCACCATCACCAACGACGGCGTCACCATCGCCCGCGAGGTCGAGGTCGAGGACCCGTACGAGAACCTCGGCGTCCAGCTGGTGAAGGAGGTGGCGACCAAGACCAACGACGTGGCGGGTGACGGTACGACCACCGCCACCGTGCTGGCCCAGGCGCTGGTGCGCGAGGGCCTGCGGAACGTCGCCGCCGGCGCGTCCCCCGCCGCCCTGAAGAAGGGCATCGACGCGGCCGTCGCCGCGATCTCCGAGGACCTCCTCGCGACCGCCCGCCCGATCGACGAGAAGGCCGACATCGCCGCCGTCGCCGGGCTTTCCGCCCAGGACCCGCAGGTCGGCGAGCTGATCGCCGAGGCGATGGACAAGGTCGGCAAGGACGGTGTCATCACCGTCGAGGAGTCCAACACCTTCGGTCTCGAGCTGGACTTCACCGAGGGCATGGCCTTCGACAAGGGCTACCTGTCGCCGTACTTCGTCACGGACCAGGAGCGTATGGAGGCCGTCCTCGACGACCCGTACATCCTGATCCACCAGGGCAAGATCTCCTCCATCCAGGACATGCTGCCGCTGCTGGAGAAGGTCATCCAGACCAACTCCTCCAAGCCGCTGCTGATCATCGCCGAGGACGTCGAGGGCGAGGCCCTGTCGACCCTGGTCGTGAACAAGATCCGCGGCACGTTCAACGCGGTGGCCGTGAAGGCCCCCGGCTTCGGCGACCGCCGCAAGGCGATGCTCGGCGACATGGCCACCCTCACCGGTGCCACCGTCATCGCCGAGGAGGTCGGCCTCAAGCTCGACCAGGCCGGTCTCGACGTGCTGGGCACCGCCCGCCGCGTGACCGTCACCAAGGACGACACGACGATCGTCGACGGCGGCGGCAAGTCCGACGACGTCGCGGGCCGTGTCAACCAGATCAAGGCCGAGATCGAGACCACGGACTCCGACTGGGACCGCGAGAAGCTCCAGGAGCGCCTCGCGAAGCTGGCCGGCGGCGTCTGCGTGATCCGCGTGGGCGCGGCCACCGAGGTCGAGCTCAAGGAGAAGAAGCACCGCCTGGAGGACGCCATCTCCGCGACCCGCGCCGCGGTCGAGGAGGGCATTGTCTCCGGTGGTGGCTCCGCGCTCGTCCACGCCGCGAAGGTCCTCGAGGGCAACCTCGGCAAGACCGGCGACGAGGCCACCGGTGTCGCCGTCGTCCGCAAGGCCGTCGTCGAGCCGCTGCGCTGGATCGCGGAGAACGCGGGCCTCGAGGGCTACGTGATCACCTCCAAGGTGGCCGAGCTCGACAAGAACCAGGGCTTCAACGCCGCGACCGGCGAGTACGGCGACCTGGTCAAGCAGGGCGTCATCGACCCGGTCAAGGTCACCCGCTCCGCTCTGGAGAACGCCGCCTCCATCGCCTCCCTGCTCCTGACGACCGAGACCCTGGTCGTCGAGAAGCCGGCCGAGGAGGAGCCGGAGGCCGGCGGCCACGGCCACGGTCACTCCCACTGAGCGCTGACGAACGGTAGGGCGGTACGTCCCTGACGACGCCCGGCGAAGGCCCGGTACCCCGAACTCGGGGTACCGGGCCTTCGCGCTGCCGACCCGGACGCCGACCTAGATCTCGAGCCGGTCGAGCGCCCCGAGCTGGGCCATCAGCCCCAGCCGGTCGTACTGCCACCAGCCCTCGACGATCTTGCCGTCCTCCCGGCAGCGGAAGACGGTCGTCCCGGTCATGCCGACCGTCCTGCCGGTCGACGGAATCCCCAGGAAGTCACCCTTGTGGGTGCCGTTCCAGGTCCAGCGCGTACAGACCCGGTCGCCCTGGGTGATCTGGTCCTCGACGGTGAACGTGAAGTCGAACGCTCCGCGCCACATCCCCATCTCGCGCCGCATCGCGTCGAGTCCGATGGCGTCCTGGTCGTTGGCAGGATCGTGGTCGTGGTAATTCTCCGCGATCAGGTCGTTGAGCGGGGGCAGTTCACCCTTCGTGCCGATCACTTCGAAGAGCCTGCGGATATTCGCCGCGTACAGCTGCTCGTCCCGTACGACATCCAGGTCCGTGAACGTCGGCATCTCCTCGCAGAGCGCCACCAGCTGGCGGAAGACCTCGTCCGTCTCGGGCAGATTCGAGTTCCGCATCGCCTCCTCGTACGACGGGAACTCGACGATCTCGATGATGTGCGACGCGTCGGACCGGTCCTTGCCGATCAGACTGTGCGTCGCCGTCCGCTTCCCCTTGGTCCGCTCGACCCAGGTGTCCATGAGCCGGTTCATCTCGTCGAACCGATTCGTCTTGCAGTCGATGAGTTGCACAAAGGTCATGACGCCGCCTCCAGTCCCCCTGACTCCGGCTGACTACCCCATTTTAGTGAAAATCGCCCAGGAGTGTCTTAGTTGAATGAGCGACTTGAATGAGCGACTTGAATGGGGGAGTCGAATTGAGGTGGCTGAATGCGGCGACAGGGCGCTACTGCGGCCCGTACTTCCGTCCCGCCCTCGAGCTGACCCCGCCGAGCAGTCCCCGTGGGGCCACCTTCACCACGCCCATGAGGGCCTTGTACCGCGGGTCCGGGATGGACACCGTCTTGCCGCGGGCCAGGTCCGCAAGCGCCGTCGTGACGAGTTTGTCGGCGTCGAGCCACATCCAGTTGGGGATGCTGTCCGTGCCCATCCCGGCCCGCTCATGGAACTCGGTGCGCACAAAACCGGGGCACAGCGCCATCAGCCGGACCCCGGACCCGGCCAGATCCCTCGCTGCGCCCTGCGTGAACTGCACGACCCACGCCTTGGACGCCCCGTAGGTGCCGCGCGGCAGGAAGGCGGCCACCGACGCGACGTTGACGACGCCCCCGCGACCGCGGTCCCGCATGGACTCCGTCGCCGCCGAGGTCAACCGGAGCACCGCCTCGCAGTGCACCTTGAGCATCTTCAGCTCGTCCGTCATCGGTACGTCCAGATAGCGGCCCTTGTTGCCGAAGCCGGCGTTGTTGACCAGCAGGTCGACCGAGTTCTTACGGTCCGAGAGGCGGCCGACCACCGACTCGATGCCGTCGTCCGTCGCCAGGTCCGCCGCCAGCACCTCCGCCTCGATGCCGTGCCGGTCGTGCAACTCGGTCGCCTGCTCACCGAGCCGCTTCTTGTCACGCGCCACCAGCACGAGGTTGTGGCCGTCGGAGGCCAGGTGCCGTGCGAAGGCGGCGCCGATGCCCGCGGTCGATCCCGTAATCAGAGCCGTTGTCATGGCCCAAGGTTATTGAGTGGTCGCCTACTTGAGAGCACCGGAGTCCCGGATTCCGACCCGGCTGGAATGAGGCCCCGTCAACTCTGCCGCGCCATATAGGTCCGCGCCGTCTCGATCGCCTCCGGATGCAGCGCGTCGCCCGCCGCGAGCAGCCGCGGCAGCAGCTCCCGCTCGGTCGTGACCGCACGGAACTGGAAGGAGACGGTCACCTCGTGGTCCGGCCGGTGCACGATCTCGATCGGATCCCCGGCGCGTATCTCCCCGGGCTCGATCACCCGCAGATACGCGCCGGGCGCCCCCTTCCGCGTGAACCGCCTGACCCAGCCCTTCTCCCCGAGATGGCCCTGGAAGGTGGTGCAGGGAATCCGCCCACAGGTGACCTCGAGCACGACCTCCGAACCGATCCGCCAGCGCTCCCCGATCTTCGCGCCGGACACATCGAGCCCCTCCGTGGTGAGGTTCTCGCCGAACGCGCCGCTGGCCAGAGTCCGCCCCAGCTCCCGCTCCCAGTCGTCGAGATCCTCGCGCGCGAAGGCGTACACGGCCTGGTGATCCCCGCCGTGGTGCCGGGTGTGACACACGGCGTCCCCGGCCACCCCACTGGCGCCGATCCCCTTGGGCCCGGGCGCCGCCACCCGCACCGGCCCGTCCACCGGCCGCTTGTCGATCCCGGTCAGGCGCTCGGGCTGATCCGTGTGCTCGCTGACCTTGGGCCGGCCCAGATTAAGAGACAGAAGCTTCATATCGGCACGCTAGGCGATGGGCGGCCAAAGGCGCGACGCAATATTCAGCAACATACCCAAGATGCGCTTATGCTCGGCACGTGATCGAGGCCCGTCATCTCCGCGTCCTGCGCGCCGTGGCCGCCACCGGCTCCTTCTCGGCGGCGGGGCGTGAGCTGGGCTGCACCCAGCCCGCCGTCAGCCAGCAGATGAAGGCCCTCGAAGCCTCCGTCGGTACGCCGCTGCTGGTCCGCACGGGCCGCGAAATGCGCCTGACGCAGGCAGGCGAGGCACTCGTGCGCCATGCCGCGGGCATCATCGCCGGCCTCACCGCAGCCGAGGAGGAGGTCGCCGCGATCGCGGGTCTGCGCGCGGGCCGGGTCCGCCTGGTCTCGTTCCCCAGCGGCAGCTCCACGCTCGTACCGACTGCGCTGGCCGCCCTGCGCGCCGCACACCCCGGCACCCGGGTCTCCCTGGAGGAGGCCGAGCCGCCGCACTCGGTCGAGATGCTCCGCGAGGGCGACTGCGATGTGGCGCTGGCCTTCCGGTACGAGGAGCGGGGGGAAACCCCTCGGAACAAGGACGGTGGCGGGAGACGGGCGGGCGAGGGGGCGGGCGCCGAGGAGTGGGACGACCTGGTGGTACGGCCCCTGCTCAGCGATCGGCTCGTCGGACTCGTACCGGAGGGGCACCGGCTGGCTCGTGCGGAGTCGGTCGCCATCGGCGAACTCGCCGACGACCCGTGGATCGCGGGCTGCCCCCGCTGCCGCGGCCAGCTCGTCGAGGTCTGCGAGAGTGCCGGCTTCACGCCCCGTATCGACTTCGCGACCGACGACTATCCAGCGGTGGTCAGCCTGGTCGGCGCGGGTCTCGGCGTCGCCGTCCTGCCGGAGCTCGCCATCGAGTCCGTACGCCCCAAGAGAGCCCGCACGGTGACGGTGGAACCAGCGCTCCGGCGGGAGATCGTCGCGCTCACGCTGCCCGACCTGGCCCAAGTGCCCGCGGTGGCGGCCACGCTGAACGAGCTGGCCCGCGCCGCGGCGCGCTGAGAACAGCGCGTCCCAGCTGCACAGTGCCCCCTCGAAAAAACGTTCCTTCAGTTGTTCGGCGAGGCACCTCCGCTCGGTGCCGAGGCTGAGACCAGCCGGTTGCGGGCCCGTCCCATGAGCTCTTCGCGTTCGTCCTCGGTCAGTCCGCCCCACACTCCGTACGGCTCGCGCACCGTCAGCGCGTGCGCTGCGCACTGCGCGCGTACCGGGCACCTCATGCAGACCTCTTTGGCCGAGTTCTCGCGAGCGCTCCGGGCCGCCCCGCGCTCGCCCTCCGGGTGGAAGAACAGGGAGCTGTCGACTCCGCGGCAGGCCGCGAGGAGTTGCCAGTCCCACAGATCCGCATTGGGTCCGGGAAGGCGGGAGAAATCTGCCATTGCGTTGTCCCCTTGTGGCCGTTCAGGCGGATACATGCCCATGATCGCGCGTAGACGATCTAAGGAGATGAAAATATGACTCATTGCGAATCTAGCTACAGACACCAGCGAATGGGAAGAAAAACGTCTGAATGGGGCACGCCTTGTGATGAAACCTTGTGGGTCCTTTGCGGGTGTCTGCACCGTGTCCGCCCCCTCACGTAGAGTGCCGAAGGTGGCTCACCGCCCCGTAACTCTTTCGAGTGACCGTCGTTGAGTGTGCTGAGGCGGTTGAAGGAACAAACGCTCGGTCGGACGGCAGAATCCGTCGGCGAGTGTCGACCGCACAGGTGACGATTCGTACCAGCCTGGAGGCTCAAGGTGACGCGCATCAGCTGCGGAGGGCGGTCATGACATCCGTCCTCGTCTGCGACGACTCCCCGCTTGCCCGAGAGGCGCTCCGCCGCGCGGTCGCGACCGTGCCCGGCGTCGAGCGTGTGACGACGGCGGCCAACGGCGAGGAAGTCCTCCGCCGCTGGGGTGCCGACCGTTCGGACCTGATTCTGATGGACGTACGCATGCCCGGTCTGGGCGGTGTGGAGACGGTCCGGCGGCTACTGTCCGCCGATCCCGGTGCGCGCATCATCATGCTCACCGTCGCCGAGGACCTGGACGGTGTGGCGCTCGCCGTGGCCGCCGGTGCCCGTGGCTATCTGCACAAGGACGCCTCGCGCGCGGAACTGCGGGCGACCGTGACCCAGGCGCTCGCCGACCCGACCTGGCGGCTCGCCCCGCGCAGGCTGCGCTCCGCCGAGATGGGCGCCGCGCCGACGCTCACCGCGCGTGAGATCCAGGTGCTCGAGGGCATGAGTCACGGCCGGTCGAACGCGGAGATCGGCCGTGAGTTGTTTCTCTCGGAGGACACCGTCAAGACCCACGCCCGGCGCCTGTTCAAGAAGCTCGGCGCCTCGGACCGCGCCCATGCGGTGGCGCTCGGATTCCGGTGGGGCCTGGTCCGTTAGGTGAAGTGCAGCGGGGGTAGGAAAATCCCCGCCTGCCGCGTGGTGGGCGGGGGTGACGAGAGGGCCCGACAGGTGCCCGCTGCTCGTTTCGGCGCGGATGCCGCATCCTTGAGGTGTGGAGTTCCTCGGGGACGAGTCGATCGAGCGGGAGGGGAGGGCGCAGGAGATGAGTTCCGGCGCACCTGCTCATAACGCTTCGGTGCACAACAACGGACGCGGTGCCACGGATCGGACGACGCCAAGGCACCATGGACCGATGCGCGACGACGAGGCGGCCACTGCCCAAGGGGCGATTGGTTCGCTCGTCCATCGTGCTGTCGATGGCGACGAGCAGGCCACGCACGATCTGCTCGCCCATGTCCACCCCCTCGCGCTGCGCTACTGCCGCACTCGGCTGTCCCGGCTGCCGGGTGACGCACGGCACTTCGTCGAGGACCTGGCGCAGGAGGTCTGCGTGGCGGTGCTGCTCGCCCTGCCGCGCTACAAGGACACGGGGCGCCCCTTCGAGGCCTTCGTCTTCGCCATCGCCGCGCACAAGGTCGCCGATCTGCAGCGCGCCGCGATGCGCCACCCCGGCTCGACGGCCGTGCCCTCGGACGAGATGCCCGAGCGGCCCGACGACTCCCTCGGCCCCGAGGAGCGCGCCCTCCTCAGCAGCGACGCCGAGTGGGCCAAGAAGCTCCTGGCGAACCTTCCGGAGAACCAGCGCGAGCTGCTGCTCCTGAGGATCGCGGTGGGTCTCACGGCCGAGGAGACGGGTCAGATGCTGGGGATGTCTCCGGGGGCGGTCCGGGTCGCCCAGCACCGGGCGCTGAGCCGTTTGAGGGCGCTGGCCGAGCAGTAGGGCCGGCTTGCGGGATCCCGGGATTCGCAGGAGTCGGGGCAGGCGGTGAACGAGCAAGCCACCAGGCCCGTACGAAACCACGAAGCGGCGGAGCAGCCCATGGTGTGGAATCAGAGCCCCCAGTTCGCCGTTAGCATGGACATCCGCACCGATCAAGGCCATTTGGGGAAGGTGTCATGACTGCCAACGTCGACGGAGTGCCCGAGAAATTCGCGACACTCGGGCTGACCTACGACGATGTGCTGCTGCTGCCGGGCGCCTCGGAAGTGCTTCCGAACGTGGTCGACACCTCGTCCCGCATCTCCCGCAACGTGCGGGTGAACATCCCGCTGCTCTCGGCGGCGATGGACAAGGTGACCGAGTCCCGTATGGCGATCGCCATGGCGCGACAGGGCGGCGTCGGCGTACTCCACCGCAATCTGTCCATCGAGGACCAGGTCAACCAGGTCGACCTGGTGAAGCGCTCCGAGTCCGGGATGGTCACCGACCCGATCACGGTGAACCCGGACGCGACGCTGGCCGCGGCCGACGCGCTCTGTGCCAAGTTCCGTATCAGCGGCGTTCCGGTGACCGACAGTGGCGGCAAGCTGCTGGGCATCGTCACCAACCGCGACATGGCCTTCGAGACCGACCGCTCCCGTCAGGTGCGCGAGGTCATGACCCCGATGCCGCTGGTCACCGGCAAGGTCGGCATCTCCGGCCCGGACGCCATGCAGCTGCTGCGCCGCCACAAGATCGAGAAGCTTCCCCTGGTCGACGACGCGGGCGTCCTCAAGGGCCTCATCACGGTGAAGGACTTCGTCAAGGCCGAGCAGTACCCCAACGCCGCGAAGGACGCCGAGGGCCGCCTGATCGTCGGTGCCGCCGTGGGCGCCAGCCCCGAGGCGCTCGAGCGGGCCCAGGCGCTGGCCGAGGCCGGGGTGGACTTCCTGGTCGTCGACACCTCGCACGGTCACAACAGCAACGCCCTGAGCTGGATGTCGAAGATCAAGTCGAGTGTCCGCGTCGATGTGATCGGCGGCAACGTCGCCACCCGTGATGGCGCCCAGGCGCTGATCGACGCCGGCGTCGACGGCATCAAGGTGGGCGTGGGGCCCGGCTCGATCTGTACCACCCGGGTGGTGGCCGGCATCGGCGTCCCCCAGGTCACCGCGATCTACGAGGCGTCCCTCGCGGCCCGCCCGGCGGGTGTCCCGCTGATCGGCGACGGCGGCCTGCAGTACTCCGGCGACATCGGCAAGGCGCTCGCCGCCGGTGCCGACACGGTGATGTTGGGCAGCCTCCTCGCCGGCTGTGAGGAGTCGCCCGGCGAGCTGCAGTTCATCAACGGCAAGCAGTTCAAGTCCTACCGCGGGATGGGCTCTCTCGGTGCGATGCAGTCCCGGGGCCAGGGCCGGTCGTACTCGAAGGACCGCTACTTCCAGGCCGAGGTGGCCTCCGACGACAAGCTCGTGCCCGAGGGCATCGAGGGCCAGGTGCCCTACCGCGGCCCGCTGGCCAACGTGCTGCACCAGCTCGTCGGCGGTCTGCGCCAGACGATGGGCTATGTGGGCGCGGCCTCCATCGACGAGATGGAGACCAAGGGCCGCTTCGTACGGATCACCTCCGCGGGCCTCAAGGAGAGCCACCCCCACGACATCCAGATGACGGTCGAGGCGCCGAACTACAGCCGCAACAGGTAGACGTACACCATCGTCATCGGCAATCGGCATCCACGCGCGCGTGCGGCACGGTCAAGGGCGGCCCCGGGAGCTTCGGGGCCGCCCTTGACATAGGCGTCGGGGATACTGGAAGACGCTGAAACGAAGAGGGAAAGGCCACAGAACGTGACTGAGATCGAGATCGGGCGCGGCAAGCGCGGCCGCCGGGCATACGCCTTCGACGACATCGCCGTCGTCCCCAGCCGCCGTACGCGAGACCCGAAGGAGGTCTCGATCGCCTGGCAGATCGACGCCTACCGCTTCGAGCTGCCCTTCCTGGCCGCCCCCATGGACTCCGTCGTCTCTCCGGCCACCGCGATCCGCATCGGCGAGCTGGGCGGCCTCGGCGTACTGAACCTCGAAGGCCTCTGGACGCGGCACGAGGACCCGCAGCCGCTCCTCGACGAGATCGCCGAACTGGACGTCGACAACGCGACGCGTCGCCTTCAGGAGATCTACGCGGCTCCCATCAAGGAGGAGCTGATCGGGCAGCGCATCAAGGAGGTGCGCGATTCGGGCGTGGTCACGGCCGCCGCGCTCTCGCCGCAGCGCACGGCCCAGTTCTCCAAGGCCGTCGTGGACGCGGGCGTCGACATCTTCGTGATCCGCGGTACGACGGTGTCGGCCGAGCATGTGTCGGGCGCCTCCGAGCCGCTGAACCTGAAGCAGTTCATCTACGAGTTGGACGTCCCCGTCATCGTCGGCGGCTGCGCCACGTACACGGCGGCGCTGCACCTGATGCGTACGGGCGCGGCCGGTGTCCTGGTCGGCTTCGGCGGCGGCGCCGCGCACACCACGCGCAACGTCCTGGGCATCCAGGTGCCGATGGCCACGGCGGTCGCGGACGTGGCGGCGGCCCGCCGGGACTACATGGACGAGTCCGGCGGCCGGTACGTACACGTCATCGCCGACGGCGGTGTCGGCTGGTCCGGAGACCTCGCGAAGGCCATCGCCTGCGGCGCAGACGCGGTCATGATGGGTTCCCCGCTGGCCCGCGCCACGGACGGACCCGGCAAGGGCCACCACTGGGGCATGGAGGCCGTCAACGAAGAGCTGCCGCGCGGCAAGAAGGTCGACCTCGGCACGGTCGGCACGATCGAGGAGATCCTCGCGGGTCCCTCGCACACCCCCGACGGTTCCATGAACTTCTTCGGGGCGCTGCGGCGGGCGATGGCGACCACCGGGTACAGCGAGCTGAAGGAGTTCCAGCGGGTTGAGGTCACGGTGGCGGATTCGCAGCACAAGAGGTGACGTGACGCTGCGCTCGGCTTGAGCGGTGGGAGGGGCTCGGTTGCCCGTGTGGCGACCGGGTCCCTTTTCTGTGCCCAAGTGGGTTGGTGGGGGCGCGAGTTGCGAGAGAGGGCGCGTGGTTGCGTTTGGGGCGAATGTGGGCTGAATGGGCGTAGTGGGGCGATAGTGTCCGTGTTCGGCGACCCAGTTCTTTGGGGCGCCCCCTTCCAAGGAGAACGTTTCCGGACCCCGGCCCGAGCTCCAATGGACCGTCCACCGGGCCAATGGGCGGCGTCATGGAAGGGGGCGCACCCATGGGTCTTCACCGCAAGCCCACCCGCTGGGACCGTATCTGTCTTCGGATGGTGAAGTTCCGGAGGAGGTGCATCTTGTGGATTCACGGCCGGTGAGCGGCCGCCCCTACATGAACTAGGGGCGGACACCCGTGAACCGACTAGGAGCCCGCTGCAGTGGCCGCTGCGGTGGGCTCCACCTTTTTGTACGGTACCGGATCCGTCGTTGGGCGGCTCGGTGCCGGAGGAGGTGGATCTTGCGGATCTTCGGTTGGTGAGCGGCCGCCCCCAAGAGGACTAGGGGCGGACACTCCGTTCACTAGCCAGGAGCCGCCGCAGTACTGCTTGACCCTCTGCGGTGGGCTCCACCTGTCCCCACGCTAGCGGCGTACCCGCCCCGCCCGCCACCAGCCCCAGACGCACAACCCTCCGCACGCGCCCCCCTTCACAACCGATGCGCCGCCCCCGCAGGCGTAGCCCCCCGCGTATCCAGCAGCAGCTGCGCCTTCACCGACAGCCCCTGGAGGTCGTACGTGCGGTGGTGCTGGAGCAGGATCGTCAGGTCGGCGTCGGCGGTGGCCTCGTAGAGGGAGTCCGCGCGTGGGATCGGGTGGTCCAGGACGCTCCAGGACGGGACGTACGGGTCGTCGTAGCTGATGGCGGCGCCCAGTTCCATCAGTCGGAGTGCGATCTCGCGGGCGGGGGAACCCTGTTGGTCGGCGTGGTCGGGCTTGTACGTCACGCCGAGGAGCAGTACGCGTGCGCCGCGGGCCGACTTGCCGTGTTCGTTGAGGAGTGTGGTGGCGCGCTGGATGACGTACTGGGGCATGTGGTCGTTGACCTGCTGGGCCAGTTCGACCATGCGCAGGGCTCGGGTCCGGGGGCCCGCGAGGTCCCGGGAGATGGCGTGACCGCCCACTCCGGGGCCGGGGCGGAAGGCCTGGAAGCCGAACGGTTTGGTCTCGGCGCAGCGGATGACGTCCCACAGGTCGACGCCCAACTCGTGGCAGAGGACGGCCATTTCGTTGACCAGGGCGATGTTGACGTGACGGTAGTTGGTCTCCAGGAGTTGCACAGTTTCCGCTTCGCGTGGTCCACGCGCGCGTACCACCTTGTCGGTGAGCCGGCCGTAGAAGGCGGCGGCGGACTCGGTGCAGGCGGGGGTGAGGCCGCCGATGACCTTCGGGGTGTTGGCGGAGGTGTGGTCGCGGTTGCCCGGGTCGACACGGCTGGGTGAGTACGCGAGGTGGAAGTCGCGGCCCGCGCGCAGCCCGGAACCCCCTTCCAGAAGGGGCCGCAGGAATTCCTCCGTGGTCCCCGGGTACACGGGTGATTCCAGGATCACCGTGGTGTGCGGACGCAGCCATGTGGCCAGGGTGTGTGCGGCGGCGGACACCTGGGTCAGGTCGAGCCCGCCGTCCGTGCCGCGCGGGGTCGGTGAGCAGATGACGGCGGTGCGTACGCGGCCGAGTTCGGCGGGGTTGGTGGCCGGCCGGAAGCCCCCCGAGAGCATCCGGCGCAGATCGGCGGCGGGCAGCGGCGCGGGGTCGCCGCTCTGGTAGCCGAGCGTGGAGATGCCGGCGGTGGCGGCGGCCTGGGCCAGGGGCAGTCCGAGCTGGCCGAGGCCGATGACGGCGAGATCTGCGGGCATGGCGGTGAACCGTCCTTCCCAGTAACCGAAGCGGGACAACGGCGCAAGCCCTGTGGACAGAACGGGCGAGCGCAATGTCAGACTAGGAATAAATATGACCGATTTGCTGTATTGCCCGGCTGTGATTCCTTGCGAGTCGCCGAGAGTTGTCCACAGGCTGGCGGTGGGTGGTGGCCGAAGTCGGGCAACGCCGTCAGACTTTGGGCATGGGGGATGCGGACCGAGCCTCGCCGAACAGCTGAGGCCAGCGCGACGAACAGCGGGAGGCAGCGGTGAGGACAGCGACACTGGGACCGGCGGAGCGCGCCGAGTCACTCGCATCAATGGCCGAGCACGAGCTGGATCTGCTGGTCGTGGGCGGCGGCGTGGTCGGCGCGGGCACCGCGCTGGACGCCGTGACGCGCGGACTGTCCACCGGCCTGGTCGAGGCGCGTGACTGGGCGTCGGGCACGTCGAGCCGGTCGAGCAAGCTGATCCACGGCGGCCTGCGCTATCTGGAGATGCTCGACTTCGCGCTCGTACGGGAGGCGCTGAAAGAACGCGGACTGCTGCTGGAGCGGCTGGCGCCGCACCTCGTCAAGCCCGTGCCGTTCCTCTATCCACTGCAGAACAAGGGCTGGGAGCGGCTGTACGCCGGATCGGGTGTCGCGCTCTACGACGGCATGTCGATGGCGCGCGGCCATGGACGCGGGCTGCCGGTACACCGTCACCTCTCGCGTCGTAACGCTCTGCGTGTGGCGCCCTGCCTGAAGAAGGATGCGCTGGTCGGGGCATTGCAGTACTACGACGCGCAGATGGACGACGCCCGCTATGTGGCGACCCTGGTACGCACGGCGGCGGCGTACGGCGCGAAGGTGGCCAACCGCGCGCGGGTGACCGGCTTCCTGCGCGAGGGCGAACGGGTTGTCGGTGCCAAGGTGCAGGATGTGGAAGCGGGCGGGGAGTACGAGATCCGCGCCAAGCAGGTCGTCAACGCCACGGGGGTGTGGACGGACGACACCCAGGCGCTGGTGGGGGAGAGGGGGCAGTTCCACGTACGGGCGTCCAAGGGCATCCATCTGGTCGTGCCGAAGGACCGGATCAACTCGACGACGGGGCTGATCCTGCGGACCGAGAAATCCGTGCTGTTCGTGATCCCGTGGGGGCGCCACTGGATCGTGGGCACGACGGACACCGGCTGGGACCTGGACAAGGCGCATCCCGCGGCGTCCAGCGCGGACATCGACTATCTCCTGGAGCACGTCAACTCGGTGCTGGCGGTGCCGCTTTCACGCGACGACGTGCAGGGGGTGTATGCGGGGCTGCGGCCGTTGCTGGCCGGGGAGTCGGACGCCACCAGCAAACTGTCGCGCGAGCACACCGTGGCACATCCGGTGCCGGGGCTCGTGGTCGTGGCGGGCGGCAAGTACACGACGTACCGCGTGATGGCCAAGGACGCGGTGGACGAGGCGGTGCACGGCCTCGACCAGCGCGTCGCCGACTGCGTCACCGAGGACATCCCGCTGATCGGCGCCGAGGGATACCGGGCGCTGTGGAACGCGCGGGCGCGCATCGCCGCGCGGACCGGGCTCCATGTGGTGCGCGTGGAGCACCTGTTGAACCGGTACGGGGTACTTGCCGAGGAGGTGCTCGACCTGATCGCCGCGGACGCCTCGCTGGGCGAGCCGTTGCCGGCGGCCGAGGACTATCTGCGTGCCGAGATCGTGTACGCCGCCTCGCACGAGGGGGCGCGGCACCTGGACGACGTACTGACCCGGCGTACGCGCATATCGATAGAGACGTTCGACCGCGGGACACGCAGCGCGCGGGAGGCCGCGGAGCTGATGGCGCCGGTGCTCGGCTGGGACAAGGACCAGATCGAGCGTGAGGTGCAGCACTACGAGAAGCGGGTGGAGGCCGAGCGGGAGTCGCAGCGGCAGCCGGACGACCTGACGGCCGACGCGGCACGACTGGGGGCGCCGGACATCGTGCCGTTGTAACGCAGCGTGCCCTCACCGGGGTTGGGTATGGCGCATTCCGTTTGTGGGCCCCCCTGGGCGCTGAGCGGTCGCCGGGTGAGGGACAATGGAGGCTCTGTCGGGGCGGGTTGCATGAGGGGACGCATGTCGGAGCCGGAGCGGGACGGGACATCCCGTCAGGACAAGAGTGAACGTCTCCTCGCCGGTCGGTACCGGCTGGGAGAAGTCCTCGGCCGCGGCGGCATGGGCACCGTCTGGAGAGCCAAGGACGAGACACTGGGCCGGACGGTCGCCGTCAAGGAACTGCGGTTCCCGTCGAGCATCGACGAGGACGAGAAGCGGCGGCTGATCACGCGCACCCTGCGTGAGGCCAAGGCGATCGCGCGGATCCGGAACAACGGCGCGGTGACGGTCTACGACGTGGTCGACGAGGACAACCGGCCGTGGATCGTGATGGAGCTCATCGAGGGCAAGTCGCTAGCCGAGGCGATCCGTGAGGACGGCGTGCTCACGCCGAAGCGTGCCGCCGAGGTCGGGCTCGCCGTCCTCGACGTGCTGCGTGCGGCGCACCGCGAGGGCATCCTGCACCGTGACGTGAAGCCGTCGAACGTACTGATCTCCGAGGACGACCGGGTCGTGCTCACAGACTTCGGTATCGCGCAGGTCGAGGGCGACCCGTCCATCACCTCGACCGGCATGCTCGTCGGCGCCCCCTCCTACATCTCGCCCGAGCGGGCGCGCGGCCACAAGCCGGGGCCCGCGGCCGACCTCTGGTCGCTCGGCGGCCTGCTGTACGCCTCGGTGGAGGGTGTGCCGCCGTACGACAAGGGGTCCGCCATCGCGACGCTCACCGCGGTGATGACGGAGCCGCTCGAACAGCCGGCGAACGCGGGGCCGTTGGAGAAGGTCATCTCCGGGCTGCTCGTGAAGGACCCCGAGCAGCGGCTCGACGAGGCGGGCGCGCGGGCGATGCTCATCGAGGTGATCCACGCGCCTGAGCCCGAGGAGATCGAGCCGGAGCCGATGGAGACGACGAAGGTCGTGCCGTTGCCGGACGTGCCGGAGGCCCCCTCGAAGAAGGGGAGTTCGGGCGGTGGGGCCGGGGGCGGTTCCGGGAGCAGGACGAGCAAGGCGAGCAAGAAGGGTGAGGAGGCGGCCGAGCGGCTGCTCGGGGCGTTTCGTTCCGTGCGGAAGAGTGCTGCCGCTTCGGCGGGGGCGGCCTCGGCGGCGGTGGCCGGGGTGCGCGGGAAGCCCGACGGTTCCACCACCGACTCCGAGGGCTCCACTGAGCCCGCGGGTTCCACCGGGTCCAAGGGCTCCACTGAGTCCGCGGGCGCCACTGACTCTGCGGTCTCCGCCGAGTCCGCCAACTCCGCCGGCGAGGCCGACTCCAAGGGTTCCTCCGGGGAAGGCGCGGCAGCCTCGAGCGAGAAGACGCCTGCCGGAGAGAAGGCCGAGGAGAAGACCGGGCGGAAGGCCGAGGAGAAGGCCGAAGCACCCGCGGAGGAGCAGGAAAAAGTCGCCGTCGGGCTGAGCTCCGGCGGAGCGAACTCCCCTGCGGGGAGCGGGACTTCGGAGGTCGGTGGCGGGACGCCGCCGCCCACCGCCCCCAGGGCTCCGCTCAGCGATGTGGTGTCGCGGCGGACGTTGGCGATCGTCGCGGTGGCCGTGGCGCTCGCCGTACTCGGCACGATCCTCGCGGTCGTGCTGGACAGCGATGACGATGCCGGGGCCCAGGGCAACAGCGGAGGCAACACGTCCGCGTCCAGCGGGGCGAACGCCGGGAGCGGCACCAAGCAGGACGAGAACAGCGGTACGGACAAGGACGGCAGCGAAAAGCCGGAGTCCGCTGCCGGAGCCACCGGAGGCCCGGCCACGGGCAGTACGCCGAGCCCGAGCCCGAGTGCGTCGGGTGGGGCGAACGAAGGCGGCGGCGGGGATTCGAAGGACATCGCCGCGTCGACGCACAAGGGGAGCCAGGGGTACTCGATCGGGCTGCCGAAGGGGTGGAAGTACCAGTCCACGAGCGCGAGCGGGGACAGGTTCGCCGGTCCCGACGGGCAGGAGCTGCTGGTCGCCTGGACGTCCACGCCCAAGGACGACCCCGTGGCGGACTGGAAGAACCAAGAGCGGTTCATGCAGCGATCGCAGTACCAGCGGATCCGCATCGAGAAGGTCGGCTATCGCAACTGGAACACGGCCGACTGGGAGTTCACGTTCACGGAAGGCGGGACCAAGTACCGCTCGATCGACCGCGGATTCGTGGTCAACGACCAGCTCGGCCACGCGCTGATGTACACCGCGAAGGACTCGGCGTGGGGCAGCGATCTCCGCAGGGACACCTGGCAGACATTCACGCGGACGTTCGAACCGAAGTCCTGAGGGATACAAGAGGGATACGGGAGTCTTGAGATCTCGCATCCCCTCACTGCGGGTTGCCTCCGGCACGTATCGTGAGTGGTTGCGGACCGTACGCAGCCGGATATGCGGCCACAACGGGACGCATGACGAACGGATTTGACCGACCGGGCGCCCGGGGGAGGCATCGTGGACGACTATGCGGGACGGGTACTCGCCGACCGCTACCGCCTGCCGCTGCCGCCCTCGGACGAGTACGAACTCGCCGAGAGCCGGGCCTTCGACACCTACAGCGGGCAGGAAGTGCTGGTCAGGCAGGTGCCGTTGCCCGAGGTCGTCGAGGCGGAGGTGATCGACGCCGACGGCCTGCCCGACGGATTCGTGGCGCGGGACGGCGGGGCGCGGCGGTCGGCCGCGCGGCCCACGCGGCGACCCACCGAGCCCGCCGTGCGCCGGGCGATCGAGGCCGCGCAGGCGGCGGCGCAGATACCCGACCATCCCCGGCTCGACCAGGTCTTCGACGTGTTCGCCGAGGGCGGGTCGCTGTGGATAGTGAGCGAGTTGGTGCCCGCCCGGCCGCTCGCGGCGCTGCTCGCGGAGCGCCCGCTGAGTCCGTACCGGGCCGCCGAGGTCGCCGCCGACGTGCTGACCGCGTTGCGGGTGCTGCATGCGCACGGCTGGGTCCACCGGAACATCACCGTGCGTACGGTGCTGGTCTGCGACGACGGCCGGGTGATGCTCACGGGGCTCGCGGCCGGGGCGGCCGAGGAGGCGCTGTGCGGGTACGACCCGGTGCCGGTTGCGGAGGGTGACGGAGGCGAGGGCCCCGAGGGGGCCGATTCCGGTTCCGCTTCCGGAACGGCCGTCGGCCCGGCGGGTTCGCCGGGGCCTTACGGTCAGCCCGGTCAGGCGGGTGGCCCAGGCCACTACGGCGCGCCCCCTGTGCCCAGTACGCGTGCCCCCGGTGACGACCGGTCCGCCGTAGAGGCGGCGCCCGGCGGCAATGGAGCCGTGGCGCCCATGGCGCAGCCGCCGGTCGCGGGGCGGCGGGAGTTGGAGCCGAGCAACGACGTGCGGGCGGCCCGGGCCGGAGCCATCGCGGCCTATCGCGCCGGTGCGCGGGCCGCGGCGCGTGTGCACGAGGAGCAGCGGGACGGACAGCACGGACAGCACGCGGCGTTGCCCGCCCCGCGGCCCCGCCCCGCCGAGGGGGACGCCCAGGCCGGGCAGACCTCCGCGTACGGCACGGAGCACACTCCACCGCCCGGCCAGATCGCCGACCCGTACGGAGTGGGCCGGTCGAACCCCTGGCACGGCGCCGTACCGCGCGCCGGCGCCCCCGCGCTCCCCGGCAACGCGAACGGAGCCGGAACGGGCATACCGGGCAACGGAATGGGCGCATCGGGCACAGGAACCGACGTACCGGGAAACGGAGTCGGCCCCGAGTCAAGCGGCGTACCCACCCAGCCCTCCGACCACCACACCAACGACCCCCACGCTCCCGACCACCACACCTCCTCCGGGCCCACCCGCTGGACCCACCTCGTCCCCGAACGCACCCCCCACCGAGGCCCCACCACCGCCCTCGCCGCCGAGCGCGCCCGCCAGGCCCGTATGGCGGTCGTGGGACCGGTCACCGAGCGGTGGGCGCCCGAGCAGGCCGGGCCGGTGCACGAGAACTGGCAGCTGGCGGCGCCGATCGGGCCCGCGACCGACCTGTGGGCGCTGGGCGCGCTGCTCTTCCGGGCCGTGCAGGGGCATGCGCCGTATCCGGAGGAGAACACCGCCGAGCTCGTGCAGCTGGTGTGTGCGGAGCCGCCCGCCTTCGCGGAGGAGTGCGGGCCGCTGAGGCCGGTCGTGGAGTCGCTGTTGCGTCAGGACCCCACCGAGCGGCTGGACTTCGAGGAACTGCGCGGCTGGCTGCGTTCGCTCGTACGGTCGGCGCCCGAGCCGGAGGCGGGGACGCATATCGTGGCGGCGCCGCCGGTGGACGCCAGGCGCCTGCCCGTCGTACGCCGCCGGGGCGAGCTCGTCCGCAAGCGTCGTGCCGGCTTGCCCGACCGGCATGCCCGCCACAAGCGGCAGGAGAAGGCGCCGAAGCCCCGCCGTCTCGGCCGCACCCTGCTGGTGCTGATCCTGCTGGCGCTGGCCGCGGCCGTGGCGTACGCCGTGGTCTTCATGCCCAAGGCGGGGCCGGATGCGAACGGCGGTGCGCAGACCGGAGCCGCCGGAGACGTCGCCCCCGCCCCCGAGCACTCGTCCGACACCGACCCGAACCCCGGCACGGACGGGAACGCGGGCACGGATCCGCAGCCCGACAACACGCCGAGCGGGACGCCCAGCAGGGAGAACAGCCCCAGCCAGTCGTCCAGTTCCAGCACCCAGACCACCGGTCCCGACCTCCCGCAGGGCTTCACCCTGCGTAAGGACTCCGAGGGCTTCAGTGTCGCGGTCGCCAACGGCTGGGACCGCACGCCCAAGAACGGCAACGGGCAAGTCGTCTACTCCCAGGGCAACTTCGAGCTGCTGATCGTGCCCGGGCGCGACACCGCCAGTGAATACGGCGACGATCCGATGACGTACCAGCGGGAGGAGGAGCGGGAGTTGCAGCCGTTCCGCGACTCGACCTGGGCCACGTCCAGCGGGATGCGGCGGATCGACGTGGGCGGACGGACCATGGCCGAGGGCCAGTTCACCTGGCAGAACGCCGAGGGACGCGAGATCTACGTACGCAATCTGGCGATCCTCGTCGATGGCCGTTACCACGTGGTGCAGCTGCGCGGTCCGGAGGCGGAGCGGGACGAGGTGTCGCGGCTGTACGAGCAGGCGTCGGCCACCTATCAGATCACCGGTTGACGCATCTGCCAGGTCACCGATCGACGGCCGGATCGCCCCACCGACTGCTTCACCGATCGACCCCGCCGGACCCGCTGTTCCCGCAGCTCCTGTAGTCCCTTGCTCACCCACAGGGCACGATCGTCACAGTGCAGTACCGAGTGTCCCCGCCGGTTCCCTTGTTCGATGGCCGGTCCCTAATCTGAACCTGTCAAGGACTATGCGGGGAAACGTGAAAACGTGAATCAGATGCAGGGCCTGCTCCTCTCGGACCGTTACCGGCTCGTCGACTCCATCGGGAGCGGCGGAATGGGCCGGGTGTGGCGCGCGCATGACGAGGTGTTGCACCGCGCCGTCGCGATCAAGGAGCTGACGGCCGCGCTGTACGTGTCCGAGAGCGATCAGGCCGTACTGCTCGCCCGTACCCGGGCCGAGGCGCGCGCTGCCGCGCGGATCAACCACTCGGCCGTCGTCACCGTGCACGACGTGCTGGAGCACGACGGTCGGCCGTGGATCGTGATGGAGTTGGTCGAGGGCCACTCGCTCGCCGACGCGGTCAAGGACTCGGGGCGCGTCGAGCCCCGGGAGGCGGCACGGATCGGGCTGTGGGTGCTGCGTGCGCTGCGGGCCGCGCACTCGGCGGGCGTACTGCATCGTGACATCAAGCCCGGCAACGTACTCCTGTCCCGGGACGGCCGTGTCCTGCTCACCGACTTCGGGATCGCCCAGGTCGAGGGAGACACGACGATCACGCGGACCGGCGAGGTCGTCGGCTCGGTCGACTATCTTCCGCCCGAGCGCATCCGCGGCCATGACCCCGGCCCCGCCTCCGACCTGTGGGCGCTCGGCGCCACGCTTTATACGGCGGTCGACGGCAGGTCGCCGTTCCGGCGGACCACGCCGCTGACCACCATGCAGGCGGTGGTCGAAGAGGAGCCGGGCGAGCCGGAGCATGCGGGCCCGCTCGCGCCCGTGATCGCGGCGCTGCTGCAGAAGGATCCGGCCGATCGGCCCGATGCGGCTCAGGCCGAGCAGATGCTCGCCGAGGTCGCGGAGGGGCGCGGGCCGAACGAGGCCGAGGCCCATGTACCGACGGTGGACCTGCCGAACGCCCCGACCATCAGCGGTACTTACGGCTCCCATGGCGGACCGGCGCCCGATCCGGCTGCCGCCACCTTGGATCACCCGGCGAACCACGTCCCGAACCACCAGGCGCACCATCCGACGCCCCCCGTCTCGCCGCACCACGCCCCGCCGAACCAGCCGCCGTTCGGTCCGGCGGCCGGCCCGCGAGGCCGTCGCCGTGGCCGCACGATCGCCCTCGTGGTGGTCATCGCCGCGCTCGTCGGCGGAGGAGGTGCCGCGGCGATGAAGTACGCGGGCGAGTGGGGGCAGCAGCCAGGCGCATCGCCCTCGTCCTCGTCCTCGCCCTCCTCCTCCGCAACGTCGCCAACGCCCTCGCCGGAGGAGGGGAAGGAGACGCCGTCGGGCGGCGTCCCGGACAGCTGGGTGCGGGTCGACGACCCCAGGGGGTTCAGCCTCGCCCTGCCCAGCAAGGCGTGGCAGCGGAAGGAGGTGGACCAGTTCCAGGTCGACTACACGCCCGACGGTGGCAAGAGCTTCCTCCGTATCGCCGTCGACGACCAGCCGGACTTCCCCACACCGTACGAGCACCTGCTCGACCTGGAACAGCAGTTGCAGCGGCTGAGCGACTACCAGCAGGTCAGCCTGGAGGAGAACGTGTACCGCGATTGCCCCGGCGCCCGGTGGGATTTCACCTGGACGGCGATGCCGAAGGACGGGGCGTTCCCCGGTCCGCGCCGGGCCGTCGAGCAGATGTATCTCAGCCGTGACGGCGTCGAGTATGCGATCTATATGTCGGCGCCTGCGGCGGACTGGGAGCAGACGCGCCGTCAGTTCGACCACATGCTGCAGGGCTGGCGGCCCAGTGCGGACACGGCGGGCTGAGCCCGAACCCACCCGAGCGTTGCCGCTGGAGTCACCCCCCGTCGCACCCCGTCGGCCCCAGCGCACCGTCGTCCTTCGGCCACCCGGCCTCCGGCGCCCCTAACAGGCGCTCACCTGTGGGGCATGATGGGGCGCATGGGGACCGAGAGGGAGAACCTCCGTGTCATCGCGGGTCGTTACCGACTGGAATCCAGACTCGGCCGGGGCGGCATGGGCGTCGTATGGCGGGCCAGTGACCTGTTGCTCGGCCGGCAGGTGGCGGTCAAGGAGCTCTCCGTGGACCCGTCGCTCCCGGCGGAGGAGTCCCGCTCGCAACGTGAGCGCACGCTGCGGGAGGCGCGGGCCGTCGCGCAGCTCGAGCATCCGAACATCATCGTGGTGCACGACGTGGTCGAGGACGACGAACGCCCGTACATGGTCATGGAGTTGATCGAGGGCAGCTCGCTCGCCGACCGGATCTCAAGCGACGGGCCCCTCGACGCCACCGAGGCCGCGCGGATGGGTATCGCCCTGCTCGGCGCGCTGCGCAGGGCGCATGGCGCGGGCGTGCTGCACCGTGATCTCAAGCCCGCGAACGTCCTCGTCTCCGACGAAGGCCGCGTCGTGCTCACCGACTTCGGGATCGCCCGGGTCGAGGGCGCGACGACGCTCACCGAGAACGGGTCGTTCGTCGGCTCGCCCGAGTACACCGCGCCCGAGCGCATGTCCGGGGCCAGGACAGGACCCGAGTCCGACCTGTGGTCGCTCGGCGCACTGCTGTGCACGGCGCTGAGCGGCGAATCGCCGTTCCATCGCGACTCGTTGGGCGGCATTCTGCACGCGGTGGTCTCCGCCGAGATCCATCCGCCGGACGAGGCCGCGCCGATCCTTCCCGTCGTACGAGGGCTTCTGGAGCGGGATCCCGACCGGCGGCTCGGTTCGGCTCAGGCGGAGCGGATGCTGCGGGCGTTTCTCGATACGGGCCGTACACCACCGGCGCCGCCAGGGCCCGCGCCGACGCGGCGGGACGTACCGGAACGGCAGCCGGTAACCGCGCCGCCCCGAATCCCCTCGCCCGCGCGGCCGTTGCCGTTGCCGCTGTCGGCCCGGAGGGCGCTGATCGCGGCCGCGCTGGTCGCCGCGATGGCGGGGGCGGGTGTGTCGGCCGCCGCGTTGCTGATGAGAGGGGGCGGGGACAACGACCGTACGCCGCCGCCCACGAGCTCGGCGCCTCGAACGAGCCCCGGTACGAGTCCGCCGACGAGCCCCACGCCCACGGTGACCGTCACGCGCTCGCCGACGTCCACCGTGGACGCGACTCCGTCGCCGGACCGGCCGCCCAGGATCCCGTAACCGGCCGCCCAGAATCCCGTAAAGGGAACATAAGGAACGTCGTGCGTCACGGGTGTGTGACCGGTAGGCATAAGGGGTGGAAGCTCGCCATCTGGCGCGATATGGATGGTTCTTATGAACAGCAACGGGGGAGCCCCTTACGGGTCGAACGAGCCAACCAGTTTCGATCTGCAACCGCCGCACTCAAGTGTGCCCGGACCGCCGCCCGGCGCACCGCAGCCCGCCGGAGTCCCGTACCCGGGCAACCCGTACGCGGCGCCCACTCGGGTGGTGCCCGAACAGCAGGTGCCGCAGACGCAGCAGATGCAACAGGAACCTGGCGTTGGACGCCTGATCGTCGGCCGTTACCGGCTGCTGAGCAAGCTCGGCCATGGCGGCATGGGCACCGTATGGCGGGCCAAGGACGAGACGGTGGACCGTGAGGTCGCCGTCAAGGAGCCCCGCGTACCGGATCATCTTCCCGAACGCGAACGCTCCAACGCCTTTGAGCGCATGCGTCGTGAGGCGCGCGCCGCGGCCCGGCTCGATCACCCGGCTGTCGTGAATGTCCATGATGTGGCGGTGGTGGACGGCCAGCCGTGGATCGTGATGGAGCTGGTGCAGGGACGTTCGCTCGGCGCCGCGCTGCAGGAGGGCACCCTCGGGGTGCGCGAGGCGGCGAAGATCGGCCTCGACGTCCTCGGCGCGCTGGAGGCCGCGCACGCCGCGGGCATCCTGCACCGCGACGTCAAGCCCGACAACGTCCTGCTCGGCGGGCACGGCCGCGTCGTCCTCACCGACTTCGGCATCGCCCAGATCGAGGGCGAGACGAACCTGACGGACACCGGCGGCTTCGTCGGCTCACCCGAATTCATCGCGCCCGAGCGGGTGTTGGGGCAGCGGCCGGGCCCCGCCTCCGACCTGTGGTCGCTCGGCGTCGTCCTGTACGCGGCCACGGAGGGCATCTCACCGTTCCGCCGCACCAACACGCCCGCGACCCTCCAGTCCGTCCTCAACGCCACGCCGGCCGCAGCGAACGCGGCCAAGGGCCCCCTCGCCGACGCCATCAACGCCCTCCTGAACAAGGACCCGGCCCGCCGCCCGAACGCCGCCCAGGTCCGCCGGCTCCTGGAACAGGCCGCCCAGCCGCCCCAGGAGACCAAGGTCCTCCAACGTGCGACGCCCGGCGGCAAGTCGGTCCGTATCGGCCGCAAGGGGTGGATCGGGATCGCCGCGGGGCTCGTCGTGGTGACAGGGGTCACCGCGTTCCTGCAGATGGGCAATCCGTTCGCGGGGCCGTTGCCGGACGACTGGAAGCAGCAGGACCTGCCGAAGCTCCGTGCGAGCGTCGGCGTGCCCGCCGACTTCGTGAGGGACAAGCCCGTCGACGGCTCGGACGGCACCGTGGTCTCGTTCTCCGACCCGAGCGGCGGTGTCTGGATCAGCGTGGACCTCGACCGGAAGGCCGACGACACGAACGGTGAGATCCCCGACTCGGCCTCGGCCAAGGCGTTCGCCGACTGGGCCACGTACAAGGACGGCGAGTACGGGTCCGGTATGGCCGACACCCCCGCTCCGAAGGGTGAACCGAAGGAGGCCACGTACAAGGAGAAGAAGGCCGCCGAGAACACCGTCGTCTACACCAACACGGACACACAGATCCCGCGTCTGCGCGAGGCCAGGATCTTCTACTACAAGGCCGGGAACGGTGATATGTACCGGCTCTGGATCGACTATCCGGCCAAGGGGTACTTCACCGACGAGGGCCGCGAGATCGCGAAGACCGCCATCGCCAGTCTCGACATCGACAAGCTCTGAGGCCACACGATACTGATGGTGCATGACAACTGACGTGGGTCGGCTGATCGGTGGCCGCTACCGGTTGACCGAGCGCATCGGTTCTGGCGGCATGGGCACCGTATGGCGGGCCTGGGACGAACTGGTGGGGCGCGAAGTCGCCGTCAAGCAGCCGCGGTTACCCGGGGATCCCGAGGACGATGCCCACCAGCGCGCCGCCAACCGCCTCTACCGCGAGGCGCGGGCCGCCGCGCGGGTCGACCATCCCGCGGCCGTCGCCATCCATGACGTGGTCGTCGAGGACGGACTGCCGTGGATCGTCATGGAGTTGATCCGGGGCGAGTCGTTGGACGACGTACTGCGACGCGGCCCCCTCAAGCCGGCCGACACCGCGCGCATCGGGTTTGCGGTCGTCGGCGCGCTGCACGCCGCGCACTCCGTCGGGATCGTGCACCGGGACGTGAAGCCCGCCAACGTCCTGCTCGGCGGGCACGGCCGCGTCGTCCTCACCGACTTCGGCATCGCGCACATCCAGGGCGAGGAATCCCTCACCGCCAGCGGCGAGTTCGTCGGCTCGCTCGAGTTCATCGCGCCCGAGCGCATGTCGGGCCAGGGCGCCGGAGCCGCCTCCGACCTCTGGTCCCTGGGCGTTCTGCTGTACGCCGCCGTCGAGGGCTGGTCCCCCTTCCGCCGTACGACCGTGGAGTCCACGCTCGCCGCGATCCTGTCCGACGAGCCGCCGCAGCCGCGGCAGGCCGGGGACCTCGCCCCGTTGATCACCCAGCTGCTGGCCAAGGACCCCGGGCAGCGACCGGACGTCGCGAAGATCGCAGCGGTGCTGGAGGCGGTCGCCGAGGGCTGGACCGTCCCCGTCGTCACCGACACCCCCCGAGAGCCCCAACCCCCCTCCACAACACCGGAGTTCGCGGGCTACACCGAGACGGTACGGTCCGGACTGCCGTCGCCGTACACGGCAAGAACCGAGACGGCCGGATCCCCGCCCGCCTCACCCGCACAGTCCCCGACGGAGCCCGACCATCGCTCCGTACGCCGACGGCGCCTCAGCCTTCGTCTCCTCGCCGCCTGCGTCGCCGGTGCCGTCCTTCTCACCGGCGGCATATGGCTCGGGATCTCCTTCCGGGGCGGTGACCCGAGGGCGGAGGCGCAGAGCCGTGGCGACGCCACCCCCTCGGCCTCCGCCTCCCCCTCGTCCCCGACCGTGAACGGCTGGACCATCCACACGGAGCGGGCCCTGGACGCCATCCTGTCCGTACCGGCCGGCACTCCGCTGGTCGACCGCAACGACTCCGGTGCGGACCGCCGCAACCCCTCCCGCACGGTGATCTACGGCGACAAGACCGTCCAGCTCCGGCTGACCCGCGAGGAAGCCGTCCCCACGCCCATGAACGCCTGGGCGGATGAGGCCACCCTCGCCTACGCCGACGACTTCGCGAAAACGCTGTCCGAACCCACCACGTTCCATGGCTACGAGGCGAGGCTCCTCGACACCGAGTACGAGGTGAAGGAGGAGAAGTACCGGGTCATGCAGCTGCTGATCACTACGGACGCCAACGAGTACTACGAGCTACGCGTGGACATGCCGAAGGGCACGAAGGACGAGAAACGGGGCGCCTCGTTGTTCGAGGGTGCCCGCGATCGCCTCAAGGTCGGCAGGTCGATGGTGGGCCAGTGATCTGGGCTCGTCTCTCTACCCAAGGGGCGACGGGGTCCGCAGCGTGGCTATCAGTGCGCGGAGTTGGCGTGGGCCGGTGGTGAGGATGGTCTCCGGGGTGTCGCTTTCGCGGAGGAGGATCGTTCCGATGGGGGTGGTGGTCACGTACACGCAGGCGGAGGCCTCCTGGCTGTACGTGGACTTCTGCCAGCGAGGTTCGGGCACGGCGGGCTCCTTCAGAGATCTCGGGCGAGGTGGGCGATGAAGTCGCGGGACTTGGCCTGGGGGAGTGCGGCTTGCTCCATGCGGTCCAGGACCAGGTGGTAGCGCTCCAGTTGGGCTGGGGAGTCGATGAGTTCGGCGCCGTGGTCGGTGTCGAGCTGGACGGTGTCGAGCTGGCGGACCGGGCCGTGGAAATAGTCGACGCCCTGGCCGGAGGTGTGGAACGGGCCGCTGTCGAACGGGATGACGGCGATGGTGACGTGGTCGAGTTCGCCCACTTCGTTGAGATGGTCGAGCTGGGCCCTGACCGTGCTGCGGTCCCCGAAGCGCATACGTAGAGCGGCTTCGTGAATGATCGCCGTGTACGGCGGGGGCTGTTCGCGGTGCAGGATCTCCTGGCGCTTGATGCGGTGCGACACGCGGTGCTCGACCTCGTGCGGCTTCAGTGGGGGCACGGTGTGGCTGAACAGGGCCCGGGCGTGATCCGTGGTCTGCAGCAGGCCGGGGATGTTGATGACGTGTGCCACGCGTAGGGCGGTGGCGTGGTGTTCAACCTCGGTGAGATCCAGCATGCGAGGCGAGAGGATGTCGCGGTACTCCTCCCACCAGCCGCGTCGACGCTCGCCGGTCATCGCTGCGAGGGCGTCGATCAGCGGCTCGTCGGTGCAGTCGTAGTGACGGGCAAGCGTGCGCACGCGCTCGCCGCTGACGCCGTAACGCCCCGCCTCGATGTTGCTCACGCGTGACTGTGTGGCGCTCAGTAGCTCCGCGGCCTGTGTGGCGGACAGGCCCGCGCGCTCGCGCAGCCTCCGCAGTTCGATGCCCAGTCGCCGGCGCCGGGCGGTGAGGAGGGGGGCTGGCTGCGGCATCAGCTGCGACTTCCCGTTCGTACGTATGGCGCGTGGGTCACCCACACGAAGGCAACAGGGACTACATTCCCTGTGATTCATGGAATGTAGTCCATGGCCCGGTCTACGGTGAGTCCCGAGCCGCTCAACTGGCCCCGCCGGTAAGCCGGAAGCGCACCGCGTTGCCCGTACGCACGCGACAAGCCACCGCCCGGCCGGAGTCATCGAGCGATCCCAAGTTCCCCCACCGCAGGAGGCGTTCATGGTCACCGTATCCCCGCCGAAGTCCGAAGCGTCCGCATCTTGGGCGTACGCCCTCCAGTTGCCCCACAACCGACTCGCCCCGCGCATCGCCCGCGTTACCCTGCGAGCCGTCCTCTCCGGGCATGGACTGACGCAACTCATCGACACCGCCGAGCTGTTGACCTCGGAACTCGTCACCAACGCCTACCGGTACTCCACCGGCCCCGCGACCCTCCGGCTCCGCGGCCTCGCCGACGCCCGCCTTCGCATGAGCGTCTGGGACACCAACCCGCACATCCCCCCGCCCTTCGACCAGAAGCCAGGGCCGCTGCGACCCGTCCGGGCTGATGCCGACGGTGGACGCGGACTGTTCCTCGTATGCCACTACGCCGACACGTGGGGTGGGTTCCCGCTCGCGGCCGACCCCTTCGGGTGCGGCGGGAAGCTGTTGTGGTGCGAGATCGGGCCGCAGGCCGGCGATGGCGTTGCCGCAGCGTGACGGCGGTGGACGGAGGGCAGCAGGGCCTCTCCGGCGCTATCGTGGGGCGAGTGACACGCTCTGTAGTCAACGGAGGACCGCGGTGACCATCATGACCGAGCGCCCTGCGGCCATAGAGACTCCTCCGACCGGAGCCTTCGAGGACATGCTCCGGATCGTCGAGGAACTGGACACACCTGAGGGCTACAAGGCCGAACTCATCCGGGGGAAGATCGTCGTGTCGCCGTGGTCGAAGCTGCGCTACAAGAAGGTGATGAAGTCGCTGCGACTCCAGCTCGAGCCCCATGCGCCGGAGGGGCACGACGTTGATGTGGCGCCGTTCCTCTTCACTTTTCCCGGTTCCGAGCGCGGTTTCGGCCCCGACCTGCATGTCGCCGACGAATACGCCTTCGACGCCGAAGGCCGTCACGCCGACGGTGCGGCACTCTCCCTCGTCGCCGAGCTGACCTCCGCGTCGACCAAGGACGCCGACTGGCTCGACAAGCTGGACACGTACGGACGCGTCGTTCCCGTGTGCCTGGTGCTCGACATGCAGGTGGGCGAGATCACGGCGTTCTGGGATCCGTCACCGAAGGGCTACCGGTCGCAGACGACGGTCCCCTTTGGTGCGTCCCTGCATGTTCCTCCGCCCTTCGACTTCGACCTCGACACCTCGGGGTTCACGGTCGGCACGCAGGAGGACGGGGCAGGCGAGGGCGTGCAGGGCTGAGGGTAACGAGGGGCGGCCGAAACCCGCCGCCCCTCGCAGCACCGGGCTACGTCGACGACTACGCAACGCGCTGATCAGGACGTTTACTGCCAGCGCCCACTGGCGCGATGTGTGCACCCCGTGAAGTCGGTTACCACCGGGTACCAAAAGTTCTCGCCCAGGAATACGCTGCCCCGCATGACGGACACGCAGGCCCCGGCAAAGACCGGCACGAACCCCCTCGCCCCCGCCCCCGAGGGCGCCCGCACAGCCGCCGACGTGGTCACGCCGGAGCTGGTCGCTCAGCTCACGAAGGGCGTGGCGGGGTCGGGGCGTACCGCCAACCACACGCCGTTCACCGGTGAGAAGCTGGCCGATCTGCCCGAGTCCAGCCCCGAGGACGTACGGAAGGCCTTCGAGCAGGCCCGTGCGGCCCAGTCCGTCTGGGCGCAGGTGCCCGTGCGGCAGCGTGCCGCCGTACTTCTCCGCTTCCACGACCTGGTGCTGGAACGTCAGGCCGAAGTCCTCGACCTCGTACAGCTGGAGACCGGCAAGGCCCGCCTCCACGCGCACGAAGAGGTGCAGGCGGTGGCGGTGGCCGCCCGGCACTACGGCCGCAAGGCTTCCTCGTACCTCGGGCCCAAGCGGCACACCGGCGCCGTGCCGACCCTCACCAAGGTCACCGAACTGCGCCAGCCGCGCGGCGTCGTCGGGCAGATAGCGCCCTGGAACTACCCCCTGGAGCTGTCGGTCGGCGACGCGCTGCCCGCCCTCGTCGCGGGCAACGCGGTCGTGATGAAGCCCGACACGGAGACCTGCCTGACGGCGCTGTGGGCCCGTGACCTGCTGATCGAGGCGGGGCTGCCGATCGAGGTGTTCCAGGTCGTCATCGGCGACGGCCCGGTCATCGGCCCGGAGATCGTCCGGCACGCCGACTACGTCTCCTTCACCGGCTCGACCCTCACGGGCCGCGAGGTCGCCAAGGGCGCCGCGGCCCGGCTGATCGGCGCCTCTCTCGAACTCGGCGGCAAGAACGCCATGCTGGTCCTCGAGGACGCCGACATCGACAAGGCGGCGGCCGGCGCGGTGCGCGCCTGCTTCTCCTCCGCGGGCCAACTGTGCGTCTCCATCGAGCGGTTGTACGTCCACGAGTCGGTCGCCGACACCTTCGTGGAGCGGTTCGCGGCGCGCACCAAGGCGATGCGGCTCGGCACGTCCCTCGCGTACGGCGCCGAGATGGGCTCGCTGGCCGGTGAACGCCAGCTCCAGGCCGTCACCCGGCATGTCGACGAGGCCGTCGCCAAGGGCGCCAAGCTGGTCGCCGGTGGTGTGGCCCGTCCGGACATCGGCCCGTACTTCTTCGAGCCCACCATCCTCGACGGCGTCGAGGCGCCGATGGCCGTCTGCAACGAGGAGACCTTCGGCCCGGTCGTCTCCGTCTACCGCTTCAAGGACGAGGACGAGGCGATCGAGCAGGCCAACTCCACGTCGTACGGCCTGAATGCGGCGGTCTGGACGAAGGACGGCCGCCGCGGCGCCAGGATCGCCGCCCGGCTGCGTACCGGGACGGTCAACATCAACGAGGGCTACGCGGCCGCGTACGGCAGCCTCCAGTCGCCGATGGGCGGCATGAAGGACTCCGGTCTCGGCCGCCGCCACGGCTCCGAGGGCATCCTCAAGTACACCGAGGCGCAGACGATCGCCCACCAGCGGCTGCTGCCGCTGGCGCCGTCGTTCGGGATGGACGACGAGAAGTACGCGCAGTTCATGAGCCGGAGCCTGCGGGTGATGAAGGCGCTGCGCTTCCGCTAGGAGTCACCGGTTCGCGAATGGTTCTCGAATGGTTCTCAACGAGGAGAGCACGTGTCACAGGAGAACTCTGTCCAAGAGCGGGACGACGAGGCGTACGACTATGACGTCATCGTCGTCGGTTCAGGCTTCGGAGGCTCGGTCACAGCCCTGCGCCTGACCGAAAAGGGCTACCGTGTCGGGGTGCTGGAGGCGGGCCGCCGCTTCACACCCGGCACGCTGCCCAAGAACTCCTGGGACCTCAGGAACTACCTCTGGGCGCCGAAACTCGGCATGTACGGCATCCAGCGCATCCACCTCCTGGGCAATGTCATGGTGCTGGCGGGCGCGGGCGTCGGCGGCGGTTCACTCAACTATGCCAACACCCTCTACGTACCGCCGAAGCCCTTCTTCGAGGACCCGCAGTGGAAGGACATCACCGACTGGCAGGAGGAGTTGAAGCCGTACTACGACCAGGCGCGGCGGATGCTCGGCGTACGGCTCAACCCGACGATGACGCCGTCCGACGTCCACCTCAAGGCGGCGGCCGAGCGGATGGGCGTGGGCGACACCTTCCATCTGGCGCCGGTCGGCGTCTTCTTCGGTGACGGTGAAGACGCCGACGGGAGGGCGAAGGCCGGGCCCGGACAGCAGGTCGACGACCCGTACTTCGGCGGCGTGGGCCCCGCCCGCAAGGCGTGCACCGAGTGCGGGGAGTGCATGACCGGCTGTCGGCACGGCGCGAAGAACTCCCTCGTCGAGAACTACCTGCACCTCGCCGAGAAGGCGGGCGCGGTCGTCCACCCGATGACGACGGTCGTGTCCGTCACCGACGACTCGCAGGGCGGGTACGCCGTCGCCACCCTCCCGACCGACCGGAAGCGCAAGGGCGAGGGACGGGTCTTCAGGGCCCGCCGGGTCGTCCTCGCGGCCGGTACGTACGGCACGCAGACCCTGCTGCACCGGATGAAGGAGGGCGGCCAGCTCCCGTACCTCTCCGGCAGGCTGGGCGATCTGACCCGTACCAACTCCGAGGCCCTGGTCGGCGCGCAGACCGTCGACCGGCGCTATCGCAAGGTCACCGGCGAGGCGAAGGCCGACTTCACGCGCGGGGTCGCGATCACGTCCTCGATCCACCCCGACGCGAACACTCATATCGAGCCGGTCCGTTACGGCAAGGGTTCGAACTCGATGGGGGGTCTGTCCATCGTCCAAGTCCCGTACGCGGAAGGGTCGTCGAGGGTCCTCGGCTTTCTGTCCCACGCGGCCCGGCATCCGCTGCTCGTGCTCCGCTCGCTGTCCAACCGCCGCTGGTCGGAGCGGACGATCATCGGGCTCGTCATGCAGTCCCTCGACAACTCCCTGACGACGTATCTGAAGCCGAAGGGCGCGGGTAAGGGCCTGTTGACGGCTCGTCAGGGGCACGGAGCGCCCAACCCCAAGCAGATCAGGGCGGCTTCGGAGGCGGCCTCGGCGATCGCCGCGGAGATCAACGGCTTCGCGGGCAGCAATGTGGGCGAGCTGATCGGTACGCCGCTGACGGCCCACTTCCTGGGCGGCTGCCCGATCGGCGCCTCGCCCGACGAGGGTGTCATCGACCCGTACCACCGGCTGTACGGGCACCCGGGCATCTCGGTCGTCGACGGCGCCGCGGTCTCCGCGAACCTCGGCGTCAACCCGTCGCTGACCATCACCGCCCAGGCCGAACGCGCGATGTCGTACTGGCCCAACAAGGGCGAGGCGGATCCGCGTCCGGCGCCGGGAGCCGTGTACGAACGCCTGAAGCCGGTCGAACCCCGCTCGCCCGTCGTCCCGGCGGACGCCTTCGGCGCGCTGAGGCTGCCGTTCCTGGGGATGCCGGCGGTGCCGCCGAAGACGTGAAGGCACGACAGGCAGGAAACGAAGAGAAGGACCTGCGCCCCCCTCCGAGTGCAGGTCCTTCTCTTCTTGCGTGAAGCGTTACGCCTTACGCGTCAGTGCCGAGCGTTACGCGTCGGCACCGGTCTTGCGGCGGCGCACGACGAACACCGCGCCCGCACCGGCGACGAGGGCGACACCGCCGGCGAGGCCGATCATCGGCAGGGCGGAGCTGGAACCGGTCTCGGCGAGGTTGCCGGTCGGCAGCTCGGCGACGGCGCCCTGCGGCTTCTTCACGGAGTCCTTGGGCTTCTTGTCGCTCGGCGTGGCCGTGCCCGGGTTCTCGTTGCTGCTGCCCGACTTCAGGACCTCGAAGTCGTACTGGGCCCAGCCCTCGGCGATGCAGTCCTGGTCCTCGATGTTGTCGAGGTAGGCGCCCGAGCCGAAGGAGTAGGCGTCACCGGCCGGGGCCTTGGCATCGATGCTGACGCGCAGGTCGACCTTCTCGCTGGCCTTCGGCTTCAGGGACTCGACGAAGAAGAAGTAGTCACCGGCGTAGCCGGACTCGTCCCGGATGGTTTCCCACTTGCCCGACTCGGGGTTCTTGAACTGGAGGTTGACGTACGGGCTCAGCCACTTGGACTCGTCGATCTCGAAGTTCTCGACCTCGGCGTAGAAGGCGACGCCGTCGATCTCGGCCTTCGAGTCGTTGGTGACGACCAGCTCGAAGCCGTGGAAGCCGCTGCCCGCGACGATCTTGCCGGGCAGGCCCTTGAGGTCCGCGGAGACCTTGGCGTCGGCGAAGTTCTCGTCGAGTTCCTCGCAGAACGGGACCTCCTCGTCGACCGGCGGCTCGTTCGGGTCGGGCTCCTCGGTGGGCTTCGCGGGGTCGGTCTCGTCGTCGGTCGGCTCGTCCGTGGGGATGTCGTCGGCGGGCGGATCCGTCGGTTCGGTGGTCGAGTCCGTCGGCTCGCTCGTCGGCGTCGTCGGCTCCGTGGTGGTCGTCGTGCTCGGATCGCCTGTGGCGAACGCGGCGGGCGCAGACAGCAGCGTGAGCGGGGCTATGACAGCCGTCGCGGCCGCAACG
Source organism: Streptomyces yerevanensis (assembly GCF_000716805.1). Classification (NCBI taxonomy): domain Bacteria; kingdom Bacillati; phylum Actinomycetota; class Actinomycetes; order Kitasatosporales; family Streptomycetaceae; genus Streptomyces; species Streptomyces yerevanensis. The sequence continues at coordinate 200,080 of NZ_JNWJ01000025.1, forward strand.
GCCAGGGCACGGCGAAGCTTCATCAAGACCTCGGTGAGTCCGGTGTACCGCAGCATCGCGGTACGAAAGTGAGTGGATGCCTGCCGCGTACGAGACGCGGTGTGACTGTTGGTTCCGCAAGTGAGACTTGGGAAGCCTGTGAATGGTTGTGCTTGATTTCACAGGATTCTTATGTGGGCTGAGTCACACACGTGAACTCCGTACTCGACTTGTGAACTCCCTTGATCGCGGCTTAGAACGGATCCTCGTCTGCCCATCGGGGGTGGGCAGTTGAGCAGGGGGAGAGGCGCGAGCGCCGTGGCCGAAAAGCCGTCCGGGGAACCCAGGGGCTCCGAGGACCCCAAGGACTTCGCAGACGACGTGTGGGAGAAGTTCGTACGGGACAGTGAGCTGGGCATCGGCACCTCCGACGCACCCAAGGAGCCCTCCGCGCGAGCCCGCATGGTGACGGAGCGGCTGCGTCAGCAGGACGCGCGGGGTGAGGTGCCGCCGGGCTGGCGCACCGGTCCCGACCTGCAGGGGATGGGAGGGCGGCCCGCCCGGCGCCGCAAGATCTGGGCGATCATCGGCGTACCGGTGGTGCTCGTCCTCGCCCTGGTCGCGATGAAGCCGTCCCTGCTGCCCGGCGACCCGTTCGGTACGGGCGGTACGGGCGCGGAATCCGCGGCCCCGCTGCCCGAGGAGACCGCGCCCCCGTCCACGGCCCCCTCGGCCGCACCCGGAACGCCCACACTGGACCAGCCGTTCGCCGGATCTCCGGCCGCCCGGTACGCCGACGGGGCCACCGGAATCGTGCTGCCGGAGGCGAAGCCGGTCGGCTCGTTCGGCAAGGACGAGGTGGACCGGGCCCTGAAGCAGACCAAGGCCCTGCTCGTCGACGCGAACCTCGACCGGAAGACCCTGCTCGGTGGCACTCCGGAGACCGTGTTCGGCATCCTCGACCTCAAGCAGCCCCAGATGCTCTCCGACGTGCGGTCCTGGCTGCGCAAGCCGGACAAGGAGAACGATCCGCTGCTGCTGTTCAGCCGGTTCGACAAGGACGAGGTGCGGCTCGTAGGCGATGTGGTCAAGACCCATGGTCGTATGACCTTCGAACCGGGTGAGGACGGGTCCGTCGTCGTCCACGCCGACTACACCTTCGTCTACGCGGTGGCGCCGGCCGACCCGGACTCCACGGAGGTGGCCCGCGTCATCATGCGCCGCATCCTTGAGACGGAACTCTCCGATCCGGCGCGCGTCCAGGTCACCCCGGGCAAACTGGCGGTCGCCCGCTTCGAGCAGGATCTCGCCAACTCCGCCTGCGACGTCCACGACGGCTACATTCACCCGCAGTTCGACTCGGACATCAACCAGGGGCCTGCGCCGACAGGGCCTACGGTCGACCCGTACGACCGCAGCCGCGACATCCGGAACTCCGACACGTGCGGCACGGTCTCGCGGACCTGAGGACCACATATCCAGGCAGGCGAAGGGCCCCGCGGCGGGGGGATCCGCGGGGCCCTTCCCGGTCAGCACCGACGTCAGGGCAGCGCCGGTGCCTGCGGAGCGGCGCCGGGGGGAGCGCCGCTGGTTCGGTGGTGGTTCTGGTGTCCGCCGGTCTGCGCCCCGGAGCGCTTGGGGAGCGTCAGTGGTGTAGACCTTTGGCAGTCGGTGGAGGTATTGCGGTTGTCTGCGCTGGGACTCGGGTGGGCTGTTCGATTTGGGGCTGCTCTACGCATCGTGCTCGATGGGCGAAGGCCTTCGCAACCATTTCGACCGCCCTCGCACAGATTCGGCGGGTCGGCTCCGGGCGTCCCCGGAGCCGGCCTTCTCATGCTGTGACCAGGCTGCTGTCCCCTGCCGTCCGGTCACATCCACTGGAGCGAAGTGCCACAACGCACGTCCGTACGTCTCATCGCTCCAGCGGAGCCCCACGCGTGGTTTCTTCGGGCCCGCCCCTGGCTGGCACGGACACCGACACCAACGAAGCGCGTCGCGACGCGGTCACGCGTCTTGCGGGAACGGGCCATGGGTACGTGCGTACACGGAACTCAGATGCGGGAACCCGGAGGCGGGGCCTCAGATGCGGCCCCGGCACAGCTCCAGCAACGTCATCGCCAGCGACGTACCGGGCTTGCCCAGCGCCTCCCTGTAATGGCCGAGGACCTCCATCTCCCGCGACAGGTTCACCCGCCGGCCGCCGGACGCGATCCGCTCCTCCTGGATCACGGCGGACACGGCCATGCGTTCCTGCACGAGACCGATGATCCGGTCGTCGATCGCGTCGATACGCTCGCGCGCACCGGTGATCACGTCGGCCGCCTCGTCGGTACGGGCGCCGGTCTTGTCGAGTACGTCAGTCATGTCAGGTTCCTCTGCTTCGAGTCTTCGAGTCGTCGAGCGAGGCCCTGGAGCGGCAAGGTCCGGAAACGTCAGGCGCCCCGGACCTTGTCGGCCCGGGGCGCCTGGTAAGTCGCTTGTCACTAGCTCAAGCAGCACGACCATGGCAGCCGGGGGGCCGGTTGCCATAGGTAAAGACGAAGGTCTTGTGCGTGAGCATGGGGCCAGTATGCACGCACGAGGGTGGACGCTCCAAGCTGGGGCAGCATCAAGCAGCCCGTCGTGGGGGTCCCCCCGCTCGAGCGAAGCCGAGAGTGGGGGAGTTTGAGGACGAGGCCGTCCAGGCCGATAGGGGGTCTGGGGGCGGAGCCCCCAGTGACGGCGCCACCACCACCGGGCTCCCGGCTAAACTCGGGCACACAGCCCTGCTCAACCGCCGGAAGGCAACCCGTGCCAGAAGCGAACCCCACCGCCCCCGACACCGTCCTGGTCGTCGACTTCGGTGCGCAGTACGCCCAGCTCATCGCCCGACGGGTCCGCGAGGCCCGGGTCTACAGCGAGATCGTGCCGAGCACCATGCCGGTCCAGGACATGCTCGCCAAGAACCCGGCGGCGATCATCCTCTCCGGCGGCCCCTCGTCGGTGTACGCGGAGGGCGCTCCCCGCCTGGACCGCGAGCTCTTCGAAGCCGGCGTCCCCGTCTTCGGCATGTGCTACGGCTTCCAGCTGATGGCGACGACCCTCGGCGGCACGGTCGACAACACGGGCGCCCGCGAGTACGGCCGTACGCCCCTGCACGTCTCCAAGTCGGGCTCCACCCTCTTCGAGGGCACCCCCGACGAGCAGTCGGTGTGGATGTCCCACGGCGACGCGTGCAGCGCCGCACCCGAGGGCTTCGCCGTCACCGCCTCCACGGACGTCGTCCCGGTGGCCGCCTTCGAGAACGACGAGAAGAAGCTGTACGGCGTCCAGTACCACCCGGAGGTCATGCACACCACGCACGGCCAGCAGGTGCTCGAGCACTTCCTGTATCGGGGCGCGGGACTCACCCCCTCCTGGACGACGGGCAATGTCATCGAGGAGCAGGTCGCGGCCATCCGCGAGCAGGTCGGTACGAAGCGCGCCATCTGCGGGCTCTCCGGCGGCGTGGACTCCGCCGTCGCTGCCGCCCTCGTACAGAAGGCCATCGGCTCGCAACTGACCTGCGTGTACGTCGACCACGGTCTGATGCGCAAGGGCGAGACCGAGCAGGTCGAGAAGGACTTCGTCGCGGCCACCGGTGTGCAGCTGAAGGTCGTCGACGCCGAGGAGCGCTTCCTCAAGGCGCTCGCCGGGGTCAGCGACCCCGAGGAGAAGCGGAAGATCATCGGACGCGAGTTCATCCGGGTCTTCGAGCAGGCGCAGGCCGAGATCATCGCGGACGCGGGCCCCGAGGTCGCCTTCCTCGTGCAGGGCACCCTCTACCCGGACGTGGTCGAGTCCGGCGGCGGCACCGGCACGGCCAACATCAAGTCCCACCACAATGTGGGCGGGCTGCCGGAAGACCTCGAGTTCCAGCTGATCGAGCCGCTGCGCAAGCTCTTCAAGGACGAGGTCCGGATGGTCGGCCAGGAGCTGGGTCTGCCGGACGAGATCGTCCAGCGCCAGCCGTTCCCGGGCCCGGGCCTCGGCATCCGTATCGTCGGCGAGGTGACGAAGGAGCGTCTGGACCTCCTCCGTGAGGCCGACGCCATCGCTCGTGAGGAGCTGACCGCGGCCGGCCTCGACCGCGACATCTGGCAGTGCCCGGTCGTGCTGCTCGCGGACGTACGCAGCGTCGGCGTCCAGGGCGACGGCCGGACGTACGGCCATCCGATCGTGCTTCGCCCGGTGTCGAGCGAGGACGCCATGACCGCCGACTGGTCGCGACTGCCGTACGACGTCCTTGCGAAGATCTCGACCCGGATCACGAACGAGGTCGCGGACGTCAACCGTGTCGTCCTCGACGTGACGAGCAAGCCGCCGGGCACGATCGAGTGGGAGTGACGCTCCGGAGTCTGTGGCTCACTCGGTCTGTGGCTCACTCGCGCTTGACGGAGCGCACGGGTTGGCCGGGCTTCCAGATCTGCACGACCAGGTACGCGTTGTCCTCGACGTAGGTGCGTACGACCTCCGTCAGCTCGGTGCGGAAGAGGTGGAACGACTCCGGCGACTCCGGCTGTTCCACCTCTTCCGTCTTTCCCGTCTTTCCTGTGTACAGCGCCACCGTCTCGGGCTCGGTGACCTCGACGGCCCGTCCCGAGATCCGTACGTCGCCGCCCGCCATCTCCGTCCCGGACCCCGGGTTCGCCTGGAGCGCGAAGCGCGGATCGCGGCGCAGGTCCAGTGCCTTGAGCGAGTTCGGCATCATGCCGAGCCACAACTCGCCGTTCCGGAAACGGACTTCGAGCCCGGAGGTGCGGGGCGACCCGTCCTTGCGGAGGGTCGCGAGGACGTGGTGCGTGCTGTGTTTTGCGGGGGACACCCCCGCACCCCCGCCGCCGAAGCGTTCCTCGGCCGTCTTGGCGAAGTCGGGTTCGGCGGTCGTGAAGGCAGCCCAGTTCGACGTCATACGAGTCATACGACGAGTCTCGCGTCGATACCCGACATCTTCTGGCGTCTTTGAAGAGCGGTTGAGGCGATGCGCCTCGGAGGGCTCAGAGCAGCCCGTGTGCCCGCAGCCGCCGCGCCAGCCGGTCCTTGCGTACGTCCTCCCTGAGCAGGAGGACCGTGAACACCATGCCCATCGCGGCGCTCGCGCAGAGCGACGCCCTCCATCCCACGGGGATCAGCAGCAGTGCCATCAGTACCGCGCTGGCGCTCATGAAGACGGCCTTGCGGCGCCAGTCCGGGTCGTCGTCCAGGGAGTCGTACTCGATCCGGGCCTTGAGGAGCTCGACCGCGGGCGCCGCGTCCGGCAGGGGCTTGAGGGTGCCGGGGCGCATGCCCGGCGTGCCGCCTGCCGCCAGGCGGCTGAGTGTCGCCGTGCTCCGCTGGCGCGCCTCGGGGCGGGTGTCGCGGATCAGGCGGACCTGGAGCGTCTGGCCGTTCCTGCTGCTCTCCCCGTACCGGAATCCGTACTGGACGGCGATGTAGGTGAGCGCGGCGAGTCTGCCCGGTGAGCCGGCGGTGTCGTTCAGCACGACGACGTCACGGGTCGCGATCTGGTGGAGCATCTCGGCGACGCGGCACTCGGTTCTGTTCATGCCCTCGGTTCTGTTCATGCCTCCCCTCATCCCTCCGCCCTTTCTTTTTCTTTATGATTCAACTGAAGAGTTGGTCCTACTCTCCCAGACACGCAGACAATCGACCCCACACAACGGTTGTGCACTCTCTTCACGAACATCTCTGTTCTCCTGCGCTGACTGACGGTAACTTCCGGGCTGCAAACAAGTCCGTACCTCTGGGCTGGAGGACATATGCACGGGCCCACACCGCCCCTGCCCCGACCCACCGAGCAACTGCGCTTCGCCATGCCGCCGATGCACGAGTCGCTCGACGATGAGCGGCGCCATCGCAAGGAGCGGCTCGCGGGGGCGTTGCGGATCTTCGGGCGGCTCGGCTTCGAGGACGGGGTCTCCGGCCATATCACCGCGCGCGACCCGGAGTTCAGCGACTGCTTCTGGGTCAACCCGTTCGGGATGCCCTTCAAACATGTCACCGTCGGCGATCTTGTCATGGCCAACGGAGAGGGGCAGGTGATCGAGGGGCGCTATCACGTGAACCAGGCGGCGTTCACCGTGCACACCCAGGTGCACGCCGCCCGCCCGGACGTCGTCGCCGTCGCCCACTGCCACTCGGTGCACGGGCGCGCCCTGGCCGCGCTCGGCGAACTGCTCGATCCGATCACGCAGGAAAGCTGTGCCTTCTATGAAGATCACGCTCTCTACGACGCATATACCGGCGTCGCCGTGGATGCCGAGGAAGGGCGGCGGATCGCCACCGCGCTCGGCTCCCGCAAGGCGCTGGTGCTGCGCAACCACGGACTGCTGACCGTCGGCGACTCGGTCGACGCGGCGGCCTGGTGGTTCGTGTCCATGGAACGCTCCAGCCAGGTCCAGCTCACCGCCCGCGCGGCGGGCCGGCCCGTGCTCATCGACCACCGGCAGGCGGTGGCGACACGTGAGCAACTCGGCGGGGATCTGGTGGCGTGGATCAACTATCAACCGATGTGGCAGGACATCAGCCGGAGTGAGCCGGATCTGTTGTCGTGACGGTTCGGGTTCCGGGGCCGTTCTGGTGAGTTGCGGTACATCCCTGTGCGCCTGGTACATCCTGGTGCGTCCTGATGCTCAGAATCCGCGGAGTTCAGAATCCGCGGAGTACGGCGGCCTTCGTCGCCGCGAACTCCTCGTCCGTCAGCACGCCCTCGCGGTGCAGTTCGCCCAACTCCCGCAACCGGCGCAGGAGTACGTCGTGATTCTCGGGCTGCGGCTCGGGCGGTACCGCATCCCTGGCCGTCAACGGGAGGCGGGGCGCGTCGGCGGGAAGATACTCGCCGGTGCGAGTGGACGGATGGGGAAGACGGGCTGTGACCGCGGTGGCGACCAGCGCCGTGAGCAGGTCGCGGCGGGCGCTGCCCCACAGGTCGAGGGCGAAGGGGTCCTTCTCGGGCGGGAGTTTCGAGAACGCCGTCTCGCGGGTCACGAAGCGCAGAAATCCGTCCTCGTAACCGGAGTTGGGCAGCCACTCCACCTGGACGAGATCCGGTACCTCGATGATGCGCGGACCCGTCGCGCGCTTCACCCGGTCCGAGGTGTCGCTCCAGTCGATCCGGACCTGGGCTCCGTCGAACGACACCGTGCCGTCGCTGGAGCGCACGGACACCGGCACGGGCGGGCCCGGCAGAAGGTACTCCTTCGCGGGTTCCTTGGGGATCTGGTCGAGGAGCAGCGCACGGCGTATCTCCTCGGCGACGTACTCGGCGACGCCCGAGCGGTCGAGGTCCACCGTCAGCCGGTACGGGTCCGCCGCGTCGGGAAGCCGGCCACCGGTCGCCTGGAGCAGCGGGTCGGCGCCCTCGCGAAGTCTCAGACGCAGCCGGCCGCGCTTGCGTTCGGGCTCGTAGACGACACTGGCGACCGCTTCGAGCGGCACGGCGATCTCTCCGTACGTCTGCCGGAACAGCGGTACGGAGCGGTGGAGCCCCGGCGTGATCCGGACCGTGTTGCCGTCGAAGGCCCAGGTCCCGTCGCGCTGGATGATCTCGGCCATACGGAAATTCTCGCAGCCGGGTCAACATGGGGCCTGTCTCTTATACACATCTCCGAGCCCACGAGACCTCTCTACATCTCGTATGCCGTCT